>JAEZXM010000133.1 GCA_023419875.1 Pseudomonadota bacterium
CTCTCCGCCCGTCGGCGCTGGCTGCTCGCCCTGTCGCTCGCCCTCGCCGGCGCGTTCGTGCCGGCGCTGCGGGTGACGGCGGTCGCGCTCCTCGTGCTCGGCTGGCTGGCGCTCGGCGTGGCGCTGATGGTCCAGCGGCTCCGGGGCGCGGCCCGCGTGCTCGCGCTCCTCGCGAGCGCGGCGGCGGCCCTGATCGTCCTGGTCGCTTGGGGGGCGGGGTTCGCGGGTGCCAGGCTGGGTGCAGCCCCGGCGCGCGAGGACGCGTTCGCGTACTCGCGGATGAGCAAGATGATGGATGTGGCGTCTGCGCCCCCCGCGCCGGAGGCGCTGGCGTTCGACGGCGGCGGGGGCGGGATGGCCGGCAAGCCGGCGCGGGAGAGCTACGAGGGCCTTCCCGCGAAGATCGAGATCCCACCCGGCACCCGGCAGAGCTGGTTCTCGCGCGAGCTCCTCCCGCTCGACACGCCGCGCCGCGTGACCGTGCTCGTCGTGGCCGCCTGGTTCGTCTCCGGCCTCGCCACCGCGGCCGTGCTGCTCTTCCTCGCGCTGGCCGTGCTCTTCCGCCGCTCGCTCGCCGCGGGTGCGGCGGCGATCGTGGCGCGGGTGCGGGGCGGCGCGCCGGCGGCGCCGATCACCAGCGGAGCGTGACCGAGAACTCCGCGCCGCCGCCGGGCAGGCTGGCGGTCGCGGCCTGCACCGACGCGTCCCACCGGACCGCGAGCGCCCCGCCGCCCGCGGTCCACGCGTGCTTTGGCGCCCGCGGGACCCCGTGGACCACGAGCTGGGTGGCGGTCCACCACGTCGGATACGGACCGGACGAGGTCGCGGTCACCGCGATGCCGTCCCGCGCCGGCGCGCAGGAATAGGTCACCCTCCGCAGCGCGCCCTCGCGATACGCGAACCCCTCGCCGGCGTCGAGGTAGAGCGCGCCGCGGCAGTCGGGTCCAGGCCAGACGTGGACCGTGAGCGAGCCCCGAGGCTCGTCCGCGGCGCGCGTCACCACCGGCCCCTCGGGCACGATCGCCCCCGCACGCGCGAACACCCGGACGCTGCTGCCCGGCGAAGGCGCGAGCTCGCGCGGGCCGCCCTCGAGCCGCGCTCCGCTCGCGACGTCGAACCATGCGCCCGCGGGCAGCGTCACCGAAAACGGGCCGTCCCCCGGGACGAGCTTCGGGGCGACGAGGAGGTCCCGGCCCACGAGGAAGGCCCGGTCCTCCGCCGCCACCGCCGCGTCGCGGGGGTGCTCGAGCCAGAGCGGGCGCATCACCGGAAGGCCGGTGCGGGAGGCCTCCTCGAAGACCGTGTAGAGGTACGGCAGGAGCGCGTACCGGCGCTCCACCGCCGCCCGCCGCCGTGCCGTCGCCGCCTTCCCGTGAACCCACGGTTCCCGCCGGCAGGTGTTCTTGGCCGAGTGGTTCCGGAAGAACGGCTGCCAGGCCCCGAGCTCGATCCACTCGGTGAGGAGCACCTCGTCCGGACAGCCCTCGAACCCGCCGACGTCGGCGCCGACGAACGCGTACCCGGAGGCGCCGAGCCCGAGCAAGGTCGGCAGGGTCAGCGCCAGCCCTTCCCGGTCCGACCGGTTGTCGCCGGTCCAGGTGGCCGCCCAGCGCTGCGCGCCGGCGTACGCGGCGCGGGTGAGCACGAAGGGCCGTGCGTCCGGGCGGAGTGCACGCACGCCCTCGTACGTCGCCCGAGCCTGGAGCGTCCCGTACACGTTGTGGATCGACACGTGATCGGCCGTGCCACCGCCCTCGAGCCGGTGCCGGACGGACAGCGGCATCGTCTTGGTGACGTTGAAGACGGCCGGCTCGTTCATGTCGTTCCAGAAGCCGGCCACGCCGGCGTCCACGTACTGCCGGAAGAGGCCGCCCCACCAGGCGCGCGTCCGCGCCAGCGTGAACTCCGGGAAGGCGCTCATGCCGGGCCAGACCTTCCCCTCGTACGCCACCGGCCTGCCGTCCCGATTCGATTCCTCCGGGTCGAGGATGAAGTGATCGCCGCGCGCCCCGCTCTCGAAGGGCTCGGACCCGGGTTTCACCTGGATGTGCGGATCGGCGATCACGACGGTGCGGATACGCTCCGCCAGGAGATCCTTCACCATGCCCTCGAACCGCGGGAACCAGCGGCGGTCGATGCGAAACGGCGCGAACCCTTCCTGGAAGTCGATGTCGAGCCACACCGCGTCGACCGGGAACCCTTCCCTGGCGAAGCGTCGCGCGAGCGCCCGCACCTCCTTCTCGCTCCCGTAGCTGTAGCGGGACTGGTGGTGGCCGAGCGCCCAGCGCGGCGGCAGCGGCGTGCGGCCGGTGAGGGCGGTGTAGCGGGAGAGCACCGTCTTCGGGTCGGGGCCGGCGACCAGGTACACGTCGAAGCCGCCGCGCTCGACGTGCCAGCGCAGCCGGTCGGCACGGGCTGCGCCGACGTCGACGTGGGAGCGCGCCGGGACGTCCACGAACAGGCCGCTCGCCTCGCCCTCCCGGAGGAGGACGGCGAAGGGGATCGACTTGTAGAGCGGGTCGCTCCCCGCCTTCCACCCGTAGTTGTCGTAGTTCCAGAAGGTGAAGGACCCGCCCCGGCGATCCTGGGCGTGCGCCTTGTCCCCGAGTCCGTACACGCGCTCTCCGGGCGCGAGCGCGAAGGCGAGCCTGCCCCCGGCGCCGGCCGGATCCCAGGTCGCCGGCTCCGGCGCCTCCGCCACGAGCTGCCCTCCTGCATCACGCAGGGCGAACGCGAGCGTCCGCCGGTTCACCCGCAGGGTGAGGCTGCCGGCCCGGAGCCGCACCTCCTCACCCGACTCCTCGACGACGAACGGCACCGGGTGGGCCGCCGCCGCGTCGACCGCGAACGAGACGTCCGGGGCCGCCGCGCCGGTGGGCCAGAGCCGGACCCGGACCACGCCCGCGAGCGGAACGGTGGCGCGGAGGTGCGCACCGGGCGTGAACAGGTCCACGCCGTCGGCGCGCCTCACGATCGGGGGGAGGTCCGACGGAACCGGCTCCGCGCGCGGGGTCGCGGGCAGCGCCGGAGGCGTCGGCGCGGGCGCGGGCGAAACCGAGGTCGTGCTGCGGCAGGCGAGGAGGAGGGCCGCCGCGAGAAGGAGGGCGCGGGGTGTGGAGTTCACGGGCGCGAGTGGTAGCGCGAACGGGCCCGCGCGGCCACCTCAGAACACCGCGTCGCAGGGCGATCCGAGCCTCTCGCCGCCGTACACGTAGAAGAGGTTGCCCTCCGTCGCGGGCGAGCGCCACCGGGACGCGGACGAACGGGGGCGCCCGTCCGCGCCCTCCCGAAACGCCTCGCCCTCGTCGGAAACGGTCTCGACCTCGATGAGCCGGGCGTCGAGCCGGCCCGAGAACTTCGACCGGCCTCAGAGAAACAGATCCTTCAAGAGCCCCGCCCCCGGCGCGACCGCGTACTTCTCGAAGTCGGTGACGCCCTCGCCGCGGAGCACGTCCTCGTCCACGAAGAAGTTGCCGGTGCACATCCGCGCCGGACGCCGGAGGACGGCGAGCGCGGCGTCGGCGACCACCTCGGGCGTGCGGCCCTGCCTGGCCGTCGCCTCGCCGCCGAGCAGGTTGAGCGCGGCGGTGGCGATGACGGTCCGGGGCCAGAGGGCGTTCACCCCGATGCCCCGGTCGCGCAGCTCCTCGGCGAGCCCGAGCACGCACAGGCTCATGCCCATCTTCGAGAGCGTGTAGGCGAGGTGGCCGGCGTACCAGCGGGCGTCGAGCGACGGCGGCGGGGAGAGGACGAGCACGTGCGGGTTGTCCGACCGCGCGAGGTGCGGGAGGCAGGCCTGGGTGGCGGCGAACGTGGCGCGCACGTTCACCTGGTGCATGAGGTCGAACCGCTTCATCGGCGTGTGGGCGGTGTCGGCGAGGAAGATCGCGCTCGCGTTGTTCACGAGCACGTCGATCCCGCCGAACCTCTCCACGGCGCGAGAGACCGCGGCGGCGAGCTGCTCCTCGGAGCGCACGTCGCACTCGAGCGGGAGCGCCCGTCCGCCCGCGCGCTCCATCTCCTCGGCAGCCTCGAAGATCGTCCCCGGGAGCTTCGGGTTGGGCCGCGCCGTCTTCGCGGCGACGACCACGTTGGCGCCCTCACGCGCGCACGCCACCCCGATGGCCCGGCCGATGCCGCGGCTCGCGCCGGTGATGAAGACCGTCCTCGATGCCAGGAACCCCATGTCGCCGCCTTTCGCGCCCGCGCCCTCCCTCGGGCCCGCGCCGGTCGTTCATGCTCACGCCCGGCCCGCGCTCCAACCCCATCTCCACGTCAAAGTTGGTGCTCCCGATATCGGCGGCCCCGCCGATGGTGGTGAACGCCCAACCTACCCCCAGGCGCCCGCGAGCCTCCCTTTCGCCACCTGAACGCCGATCCAGCGAGGCCCACCAGGCAGCCAGCCGCCCCGTTGACTTCCCCTGCCGGAGTCCGTAGATCCGGAACCGTTTGGTGGGAAGAAGTGGCATTTCGCGGATCCCAGCGGGAAGATCGGCCACAGCGTGTTCTTCGGGACCTTTCATCACGCGATCGACGCCAAGGGGCGTACGAGCCTCCCCGCGAGGTTCCGGGAGGCGCTCGCCGGCGCGGGCGAGCCGCGGATCGTGCTCATGCAGTACCCGCACTGGTCGGCGCTCCAGGCCCTGCCGCAGTCGGTGTGGAACGAGCTCGTGAAGAAGGTCATGGAGGCCTCGCC
>JAEZXM010000135.1 GCA_023419875.1 Pseudomonadota bacterium
GACCCCGACCGCTCCGCCTTTCCCGGATCGCGCTCCCGCCCCCGCCGCGCCCAGGCCGTTCGCGCCCCGGCCGTCCGCGGACGAGGAGCCGGAGCCTTCGCCGGCGCCGACACGGCAGGCGCGGCCCGTGGCCCTCTTCGCCGATCGATGGGTGGACCCGGAGGGCCGGATCGTCGTGCGGCTCCTCGGCCCGAGACGGGTGGTCCTCTCCGAGAGCACCACGGGCATCGTGGACGAGCTGCCGGTGGTCTGGGCATGGCGGGAGGACCACGGAGAGATCGTCCAGATCGTCGAGGACTCGTGGGGGGCCATCGAGGTCCGGCGCGATCCGGTGGGGCGATTCCTCGCCGCCCGGGCGCTGCCCTCTGACCACTGGTAGCCAGGGCGGCCCCGCGTCACAGGGATCCGTTAGTACTCCCTCGTGACGATAGCCGCGCTCCCCTTCCACCCGGCCGTGAAGGAGTGGTTCGACGCGTCGTTCGCGGCCCCCACGCCCGCCCAGGCGAAGGCCTGGCCGGCGATCGTCCGCGGCGACTCGACGCTGCTCCTCGCGCCCACCGGCAGCGGCAAGACGCTCGCGGCGTTCCTCGCGAGCATCGACCGGCTCGTCTTCTCGCCCGAGCCCGACACCCGCGAGCGGCTCCGGGTGGTCTACGTCTCACCGCTCAAGGCGCTCGCCGTCGACGTCGAGCGGAACCTGCGGGCGCCGCTCGAAGGGATCGTGGCCCGGGCGCGGGAGCGGGGCGATGCCCACCGCGTCCCCGGCGTCGCGGTGCGGAGCGGGGACACGCCGCAGCAGGAGCGCGCGCGGTTCGCGCGGAGCCCGGCGGACATCCTCATCACCACCCCGGAGTCGCTCTACCTGCTCCTCACCTCGAGGGCGCGCGACCGGCTCCGCACCGTGGACACGGTGATCGTGGACGAGATCCACGCCCTCGTGCCGACGAAGCGCGGCGCGCACCTGGCGCTCTCGCTCGAGCGGCTCGAGGCGCTCGCGGGGCGGCGGCTCCAGCGGATCGGGTTGTCGGCGACGCAGCGGCCGCTGGAGGAGGTGGCGCGGTTCCTCGGGGGGATGGAGGACGCGGACGCGGGCCACCGGCCGGTCACGATCGTGAACGCCGGGTCTCGCAAGGCGCTCGAGCTCAGGGTCGAGGTCCCGGTGGAGGACATGGCCCGTCTCGGCGCGCCGGCGCTCCGGGAAGGGGAGAGGGCGAGCCCGGAGCAGGGGTCGATCTGGGGGGCGATCCAGCCCCGGCTCCTCGAGCTCATCCGCGCGCACCGCTCGACCTTGCTGTTCGTGAACAGCCGGCGGGTCGCCGAGCGGCTCGCGGCGGAGCTCGATGCGCTCGCCGGCGAGGTCTTGGTGCACGCGCACCACGGCTCGCTGGCACGGCCGCAGCGGGTGGCGGTGGAGGAGGCGCTCAAGGCGGGGAAGCTGCGGGGCCTCGTCGCGACGTCCTCGCTCGAGCTGGGCATCGACATGGGCGCGATCGACCTCGTCGTGCAGATCGAGGCCGCGCCCTCGGTGGCGAGCGCGCTCCAGCGGATCGGCCGCGCCGGTCACCAGCTCGGGGCGGCGAGCCGGGGCGTCTTCTTCCCCAAGTTCCGGGCCGACCTCCTCGCCTGCGCCGCGCAGACCGAGGCGATGCAGGCGGGCGAGGTGGAGGAGACGCGCTACCCCCGAAACCCGCTCGACGTGCTCGCCCAGCAGCTCGTGGCCGCGGGCGCGATCGACGAGTGGCGGGTGGAGGACCTCCACCGGCTGGTTCAGCGGGCGGCACCGTTCGCCGGCCTCTCCCGCGCGACGTTCGAGGGCGTGCTCGATCTCTGCTCAGGCCGCTACCCGTCCGACGAGCTGTCGGACCTCCGGCCGCGGCTCGTCTGGGATCGCGTGCGGGGACGGGTCCGGGCCCGCGAGGGGGCGCATCGGGTGGCGGTGGTGAACGCCGGGACCATCCCGGATCGCGGGCTCTACGGCGTCTACCTGCTCGGCGCGCCGCCCGGTCACGGACGCATCGGCGAGCTGGACGAGGAGATGGTCTTCGAATCCAGGGTCGGAGACACCTTCGTCCTCGGCGTCTCCACCTGGCAGATCGAGGAGATCACGCACGATCGCGTGCTCGTCTCGGCCGCGCCCGGGCAGCCCGGGAAGGTGCCCTTCTGGAAGGGCGACGCGCCGGGGCGGCCGCTCGAGCTGGGGCGCCGCATCGGCCGGCTCGCGCGCGAGCTCCTCGAGGCCGGGCCGAAGGCGGGGCAGGCGCGGCTCGTGGAGCGGCACGGGCTCGACGAGGCCGCGGCGCGGAACCTTCTCCAGTTCCTCGCCGACCAGCGGGCGGCGACCGGCGCCGTCCCGGACGACCAAACCGTCGTGGTGGAGCGCTCCCGCGGCGAGCACGGCGACTGGCGGATCTGCGTGCTCGCACCCCTGGGCGCCCCGGTGCTCGTCCCCTGGTGCCTCGCGGCGGCGGCGCGCGCGGGCGAGGTCCTCGGGCACGAGCCGGAGACGATCTGGACCAACGACGGCTTCGTCGTCCGGCTGCCGGACCGGGAGGACCCGCCGGACGTCTCGTTCCTCTTCCCGGACCCGGAGGAGATCGAGGCGCTGGTGACCGCGAAGCTCGGCTCCACCCCGCTCTTCGCCGGGAAGTTCCGCGAGGCGGCGGGGCGGGCGCTGCTCCTCCCGCGCCGGCGCCCCGGCGGGCGCACCCCGCTCTGGCAGCGGCGGAAGCGGGCGCACGACCTGCTCGCGGTCGCGGCGCGATACCCCGAGTTCCCGATCCTCCTCGAGTCCTACCGCGAGTGCCTGCGCGACGTGTTCGACCTCCCCGCGCTCGCCGACGTCCTGGCCGACCTCCGGCGCGGGACGATGCGCGCGGTGACCGTGGACACCCGCGCGCCGTCTCCCTTCGCCGCATCGCTCCTCTTCGGCTTCGTCGCGACCTTTCTTTATGATGGCGACGCGCCGCTCGCGGAGCGGCGCGCGCACGCGCTCTCCATCGACCAGGAGCAGCTCCGGCAGATCCTGGGCGAGGCGGAGCTCCGGGAGCTCCTCGACGGGGACCTGCTCCTCGACCTCGAGGAGCGGCTGCAGCACCGCACCCCGGAGCTGCGCGCGCGGAGCCCGGACGCGCTCGCCGACCTGCTCCTGCGCCTCGGCGATCTCTCGCGCGACGAGCTCCGCGAGCGTGCCGTTTCGGAGAGCGTGGCCGATGCGATCGACGGGCTCGTCCAGGAGGGGAGGGCGGTCGTCGTCGAGGTCGCCGGTGAGCCGCGCTTCGTGGCGGTGGAGGACGCGGCCCGCTACCGCGACGGGCTCGGCGCGACGCTCCCACCGGGGATCCCGGAGGCGTTCCTCGGACCGGTAGCGGACGCGCTCCCCGGCCTGCTCGCGCGCTACGCGCGGCGCCACGGTCCCTTCATGGTGGGAGACGCCGCGGCGCGGTTCGGCATCTCGCCCTCCGGAGCCGAGGATGCGCTGCAGGCGCTCCTCCGGCGCGGGCGCCTGGTCGAGGGAGCCTTCCGGCCGGGCGGGAGCGAGCGCGAATGGTGCGATCCGGAGGTGCTCCGCACGATCCGGGGGCGCTCGCTCGCGCGCCTGCGCGAGGAGATCGAGCCGGTCGAGCCGGCGGCGCTCGGCCGCGCGCTGCTCGCCTGGCACGGCATCCCCGCGAGACGGGGCGGGGCGGACGCGGTGCTCGACGCGATCGAGAAGCTCCAGGGCGCGCCGCTCCCGGCCTCGATCCTCGAGACCGAGATCCTCCCGGCGCGCGTCGAGGGGTACCTGCCGGGCGACATGGACGCGCTCGCGGCGAGCGGCGAGGTGGTGTGGGTGGGCCTGGAACGGCTCGGGAAGCAGGACGGGCGGGTCGCCCTCTTCCTCGCCGACGCGCTGCCGAGGCTCCTCCCGCCTCGGACGGACGGCGAGCCGCCGGAGGGCCGCGAGCGGCGGATCCTCGAGTTCCTCGCGGCCCGCGGCGCCTCGTTCTTCCCGGCGATCCATGCCGCCGCGGGCGGAGGCTATCCGCCGGAGACGGTCGAGGCGCTGTGGAACCTCGCCTGGCGCGGCCTCGTCACGAGCGACACGCTCCAGCCGCTGCGGGCCACGGCCATCAGCATCACGCGGTCGGTGCGGGCCCCCCGCGCCGCACGGGATCGGCTGTGGGGCACGCACAACCCGCGCTCCTCGGTGCCGGAGGATGCCAAGGGGCGGTGGACCCTGGTGGAGGCGCGTCGCGCAGGGTTCGTCGAGGAGAGCCCGACCGCCCGCGCGACGGCCACGGCCCACCAGCTCCTCGCCCGGCACGGGCTGGTGAGCCGCGGCACCGTCGCCGCAGAGGGGCTGCCCGGCGGGTTCTCCGCCGTCTACGAGGTCTTCCGGCACATGGAGGAGGTGGGCCGGATCCGGCGCGGCTACTTCGCGAGCGGGGTGGGCGCGATGCAGTTCGCGCTGCCGGCGGCGCTCGACGTCCTTCGCGCGGCGCGGGAGCCGGGCGAGCACGCCCAGGTGAAAATCCTGTCCGCGGTCGATCCGGCCAATCCCTGGGGCTCGGTGCTCGAGTGGCCCCCGCTCCCCGAGGAGGCGCGGAGGCCGGCGCGGACGGTGGGCGCGAAGGTGGTCCTCGTGGACGGTGCGCCGGCGCTCTACCTCACGTTGACGCACGGGCTCTACCGCGTGATCGCCTGGCTCCCGAAGGAGGAGCCGGCTCGGTCGCGGGTGGGGACGGCCGTCGCCCATGCAGTCCTCGACCTCGCGCGCCTGGAGAAGCGGCGGTACGCCATCGTGCCGATCGAGGATGTGAACGGCGTGTGGGCCTCGAAGCATCCGCTGGCGAAGTACCTGAGGGCCGCCGGCTTCGTGTCGTCGGGGAGCGGGGTCCACATCGGCTGGAACGTGCTCCTGAGGGAGTCGCGGGAAGACGCGGACGCCGACTGACACGCGGGGGTAGTATGGCGCGGTGATGCCGACCTCCTGGTCCACCGTCCACGAGGCCTCCTGGCCCGGATACGTGCTCCGGCTCGGCACCCTCGCGACCGACCACTTCGATGCGCGCGACGGCCTGGGCGAGCGGCTCCGGCTGGTGCTCGTCGAGGGCGACGGCGGGCTGTTCGTGCGCGGAGCCCGATCGTTCCCGTTCCACCCGCCGGCGGTCTTCTGCCTGGACGAGCGCGAGGAGGTGGAGCTCCAGGGCGGAAACCACCGCTTCCGTCTCGTGTACTTCCACCCGGCGGTGCTCCACCACGAGCTGTCGTTCGAGAACCTCCGCGGACAGGCGCGGAGCGAGCTCCCGGTGGTGATGGGCCAGGACGTGTTCTGGCTCGACCCGTTCCTCCTTCGCGACGTCTCGCCGGGCGGTGTGTTCCAGCCCGGGCCGCTGGCGTGGGACCGGATCCGCGCGCTGTACGCCCGCCTTCACGAGGAGCGGACCTCGTTCCGGGACGCGGGGTGGCCGTGCCGCACGCGCTCCTTCCTCATCACGCTGCTCATCTTCCTGCGCGGCCTCGACCAGGTGGGCATCGACCCGATGGTCGTGCCCGCCGCCGACGAGCGGATGCGCGAGCTGCTCGCGTACCTCCAGGCCAACTTCGACCAGCACCTCACGGTGGAGGCGCTGGCGCGGAGGTTCGCCACGAACCGCACCTCGCTCCAGGCGAGGTTCGCTGCGGTCACCGGGCGGAGCATCATGGAGTACGTCACCGCGCTCCGGATCGAGGTGGCGCAGGGCATCCTGCGCGACACCCTCGTCCCGGTGAACGAGGTGGGCGAGCGGGTGGGGTACGCCGACCCGGCAGCGTTCAGCAGGGCCTTCCGCAAGCAGGTCGGCGCCGCGCCCTCGGAGTACCGCGAGCGGACCAACTGGATGCTGCGCGCCGGCTGAGCGGTCCTGCCGATCTGCACAATCCTCCTGCCTTCCGGCCATTCCGGCGCTGGACGTTCCGGTGGTACGCCTCGGACCGCACTGGGAGGTGCACATGATGACGAGGCTCTCCGGAATCCTCTTGCTCGTGCTCGGCGCCGCCGCGCCGCGCGGCGCGGCCGCCGCCTGGAAGCCCGCGGGCGAGGCGCCCGTCACGCACAAGGCGAGCGTGGCGGCGTTCGTGGACGAGAAGAACGGCATCACCGCCGGCTACGCGGGGACGATGTACTTCACGCAGGATGGGGGCAAGACCTGGACGCCCGGGAAGAACTCCTCGGCGTGCCGCTTCGGGCTCGAGGCCCGGCCCGGCGCGGCCTGGAGCGCGGGCAACCACGGCCAGGTCCGCGCCTCGAAGGACGGCGGCGCGAGCTGGACCCCGGCTGCGGCCTTCGGAAGCCCGCTCCCCGGCCACGCGCGGTTCCTCTCGTTCGTGGACGCGAAGCGCGGGCTCATCGCCAGCCCGTCGCTCCTCGCTTTCACCACGGACGGCGGCGAGAGCTGGACCAGGCTCGAGACGCCGGCGCAGCTCACGGCCATCGCGGCGATCGCGATCTCGGAGGAGGGCGGGGCGCTTCGCCTGCGCGTGCTGGACGAGCTGGGCGATCTCTGGCTGAGCATCGACGCGGGAAAGTCGTGGACCGAGGCGCCGAGCCCGCTGAAGGATCCGGTGATGGCGTCGATGACCACGCCCTGGGCGGCGCTGCGCTTCAACGGCGCGGAGGGCGTGCTCGCGGCGTTCCTCGACGAGGGCGTCCCCAGGGGTCACGTCTACCGGACCCGCGACGGCGGGAAGACGTGGACCGAGGAGCAGGTCGAGGGGCTCCAGGTCGGAACGCCCACCCTGTCCTGGGACGCCAAGGTGCTCGTCACCTTCGACGTGAAGGCGGTGCACGTCTACAGGTCGAACTGACCGCGGCACGGCCGACGATCGGGGGGAGGAGCAGGCGGCTCCGGCCGAGCACGGGACGGCCGGAGCCGCCGTTCCCTCACACGCTGACCCCAGTCTCGGGGTCGACGCGAGGCCTCAACCCCGCGGCACCCCCGCCCGGAACACCACGCCTGTCCCCGTGAGCTCGTAGGCCCCGGTCCGTGCGGGGATGAAGGCGCTCCGACCCCGTTGGATGACGAGCCGCTCGCCGGCGCCGGTGGCGACGACCTCACCCTCGGTGCACAGGAGGATCTCCGGACCGGCGACGCTCGCCCGGAACGGTGCACGGACGAGCTCGATGCGCGAGAGCTCGAAGTGCGCCGCCTCGGTCGTGTAGACCTCCTCGCCGGGCCACCCCGGGCGCGGGCGCACGAGAGGGAGCTCCGCCTCGTCGAAGCGGAGGACGCGCAGCAGCTCGGGCACGTCGACGTGCTTGGGGGTGAGGCCGCCGCGGAGCACGTTGTCGGAGCTGGCCATGATCTCGACGCCGACGCCGCGCAGGTATGCGTGCATGTTGCCGGCGGGGAGGTACACCGCCTCGCCGGGAGCGAGCCGGACCAGGCGCAGGAGGAGCGCAGTCGCGACGCCGGGATCTTCGGGGTAGATCGCGGCCAGCTTCGGGACCCACGCGAACGCGCCCGCGAACGGGCCCGGCTTCGCGCCGGCGCGCGCCGCGGCGGCGACCACTGCCTCGACCAG
>JAEZXM010000182.1 GCA_023419875.1 Pseudomonadota bacterium
GGGCCCCAGCGAAGCTGGGGGGAGGGGCGCAGCCCCCGCCAGAAAAGAAAGAGGCCCGCGCCTGGGGCCTCTTCCTTCGGCTCTTCTTCGTTTCTGCTTGGCGTCCTCGGGTGGACGCCTGGCCGGCTCACGCCGGTGGAGACTCTGAGTATGTCGGTACCTTCGACGGTTCCTCTATCTCAGCCTCCCGCGCTGTGTTGCACCTGATGAGAACGGTACGCTCATTCTTCGACGGCGTGAAGCCCTGTCGCGGAAGCCCCGGTGGGTTCCGAGAACGGGGCGAACTCGTTCGTCGTCTGGGGCCCGGGGCGCGGGTGCGAGGCGTCCCGCACCCGTGGGAGAGCGCGCCGGGGCGCCGCGGGCGCGACGTCGCGCACGGGGCTCCCCTTCCCACCCACCGCGGCGCTCGCTACGCTGGAGGTTCGCCATGCTCCACGACGTGACCGTGCTCCTCCGCGCCGGCATGCCCACGTATCCGGGCGAGGACGGCCCGAAGCTCGAGCTCCTGAAGTCCCGCGCGCAGGGCGACGAGGCCGACGTGCGCAAGCTCACCCTCGCGCTCCACACCGGCACGCACGTCGACGCCCCGCAGCACTTCATCGAGGGTGGCAAGACCGCCGAGGCGCTCCCGCTCGACGCCCTGATCGGCCCGTGCGAGGTCGTGGAGGTGGCCGGCGCCCCGGACGTGGCGGCGGCGGACCTCGAGGCGCTCTTCCCCTCGTCTCGCCCCGCGCCGGAGCGGCTCCTCTTCCGCACCCGGAACAGCACCGGCCCGCGGCCGCTGTTCGGGCGCGAGGCGTTCGACTGGGACTACGCAGGGATCGGCCACGACGCCGCGTCGTGGCTGGTCGAACGCGGGGTGAAGCTCATCGGGATCGACTATCTCTCGATCGAGCCGCCGAAGGCCAAGGCGCCGATCACGCACCGGACGCTGCTCGGCGCGGGAATCGTGGCGATCGAGGGGCTCGACCTGCGCCGGGTGCGACCGGGGCGCTACCGGCTCTACTGCCTGCCCGCGCTCCTCCAGGGCGCCGACGGCGCGCCGGCGCGCGTCGTGCTCGAGGATTGATGGCGATCCCGTCACCGCTCGTGGTTCGACAGGCTCACCACGAGCGGACCTGGAGACCACCCGCTCGCCCTGAGCCTGTCGAAGGGCGAGGGCACCGCGTTCTCCCGCTCGTGGTTCGACAGGCCCACCACGAGCGGACCTGGACCACCCGCACGCCCTGAGCCTGTCGAAGGGCGAGCGGGGCTCGGGGCATCCGGTCGCCACCATGACGGCTCGTCGATCCCTACCGCGCGCCCTCGCGACCCTGCTCGTCGAGGAGCCGGAACTCGTCCTCACCGAGGGTCACCCGCGCCGCGGCGACGTTCTCCTCCAGGTGCCGCACCTTCCCCGTGCCCGGGATGGGGAGCATCACCGGGCTCCGGCGGAGGAGCCACGCCAGGGCGATCGCACCGGGGGTGACGCCGTGCTTCCGCGCCAGGACCTCGGCGGCGCCGCCCGGCGCGCCGAGCCGTCCGACGTCGAGCGGGCGCCAGGGGATGAAGCCGATCTTCTCCCGCTCGCAGTACGCGAGCACGTCCTCGCTCTGGCGGGTCACGAGGTTGTAGAGGTTCTGGACCGTCACCACGCGGAAGTGGCGGCGCGCCGCCTGGATCTGACCGACGGTGACGTTCGAGAGGCCCAGGTGGCGCACGATGCCGTCCTTCTGCAGCTCGGCCATCGCGGAGAAGACCTCGTCGTCCGGGACCTTCGGATCCGGTCGGTGGAGCTGCCAGAGGTCGATCCGCTCGACCCGGAGCCGCTTCGCGCTCATGAGGGCGCACTGCCGGAGGTACTCCGGCCGGCCCACGGGCAGCCACGTGCCCGGACCGTGGCGCACGAGCCCGCCCTTGGTCGCGATCACCAGGCCGCGCGGGTACGGCGCGAGCGCCTCGGCGAGGAGGTACTCGCTGTCGAACGGCCCGTAGCTGTCGGCGGTGTCGACGAAGTCGATGCCGAGCTCGGGCACGCGACGGAGCGTGCGGAGCGCCTCGGGGCGGTCCTCCGGCGGCCCCCAGATCCCCGGCCCCGTGACCCGCATCGCGCCGAAGCCCAGCCGGTGGATCGCCTGGCCTTCTCCCAGGGAGAAGGTGCCGCCCGCGCTGACGTCGTTGGCCATGAGCGAAGCTAGCGTTCCCCGACGGGCGGCGCGGAGACCCCAACAGGGCCTGGATCGGGCCTCGGCGATGCTCGTTCTCTTCTGCAGCCCCACTCGCACCCGGAGAATCGACCCATGCTCCGCCACTCGCTCCACCTCACGGCGCTCGCCTGCGCGGCGCTCCTCTCGCCGCTCCAGGCTCTCGCCCAGGCGCCCGCGGTCCAGCCGCCTCCTCCCGGATCCCCCCGCGTGCTCCGGGTCAACGGCGAGGGGACCGTCCGCGCGCGCCCCGACATCGCCGTCCTCGTCGCCGGCGTCGATGCCACCGGGCCCGACCTCGGCCGCGTGACGCGCGACGCTGCCGCCCGGATGCGAAGGATCATGGACGCGCTGGCCGAGGCCGGCATCGCCGACAAGGACGTGCAGACCACGCGACACGACGTGCAGATCGAGCGGCCGTGGAAGGACGGACGGCCGGGCCCGATCTCCGGCTACACCGTCTCCGACGAGGTCCGCGTCACCGTCCGGAACCTGGACCGCCTCGGGCCGGCGATCGACCGCGTCACCGCCGCCGGGGCCAACAGCTTCCGTTCGCTCGCCTTCGAGAAGGAAGACCCCACGCCGGAGAAGGCCCGGGCTCTCGCCGCCGCGTACGGCGCGGCGCGAGCCAAGGCCGAGGCGCTCGCCCGTGCCGCCGGCGTCACGATGGGTGAAATCCTCCAGGTCGCGGAGTCGGGCGTGAGCGGGCCCATCCCGATGATGCACGCCGTCGAGATGCGCGCGGCGTCCAAGTCCCGGGACGCCGGGACGCCGGTCTCGGCGGGCGAGCTGGAGTTCACGGCCACGGTGGACGTGGTGTACGCGCTCCGGTGAGCTCGAAGCGGGGCCGGAGCGGGCCGGTCGGGATCAGTCGCGGCCCGCCCGCCGGACCAGCTCGCGGATCCGGTCGAGGTCGACCGGCTTCACGACGTGCGAGTCGAACCCGTTCTCGCGGGCGCGGATCCGGTCGGCCTCCTGCCCGTAGCCGGTGACCGCCACGAGGTGGCACCGGGCCCCGATCTCGCGCAGGCGGCGCGCCAGCTCGTAGCCGTTCATCACCGGGAGGCCGATGTCGAGCAGGGCGACATCCGGGTCCAGCTCCGCCGCCGCGCCCAGCGCACCCGGCCCGTCGAACGCGACCCGGACCTCGTGGCCGTGAAGGCGCAGCCCCTCGGCGAGCAGCTCGGCGGCGTCCCGGTTGTCGTCCACCACGAGCACGCGGCGGCGCTCGCCCCGTGCGCCGGGATCGCCGCCGGGCTTCGGCGGCGCGGCCGGCCGCGGGCCGAGCGGCAGCTCCACGACGAATTCGCTCCCCTGACCCGGCCCGTCGCTCCTCGCCTCCACCCGGCCGCCGTGCGCGTGCGTCAACGCGCGCACCAGCGCGAGGCCCAGCCCGAGCCCGCTCGGGGTGCGGTCCAGCCGGCGATCACCCTGCACGAAGAGATCGAAGATCCCGGGGAGGAGGTCGGGGGCGATGCCGTCCCCGCGGTCCGCCACGCTCACCCGCACGGCGCCGGCCGCCCGCTCCGCCCGGACGGTGATGCGCCCGTGGGCCGGGCTGTACTTCGCGGCATTGGTGAGGAGGTTCGAGAACACCTGCACCAGCCGCTCCTCGTCGCCCTCGATGTCGAGGCCCTCGGGCACGGACAGCTCCAGCTCGTGCGCGCGGTCCTCGAGCAACGGACTCGCCACCTCGACGGCCCGGGTGACGACGTCGCGCAGGTCGAGCGCCGCCGTGTCGAGCTTCACCGTCCCCCGGATGATCTTCGCGACGTCGAGCAGGTCGTCCACGAGCCGCGCCATGTGCCGCGCCTGACGCTCGATCACCGCCAGCTCCCGAGCCGCATCCTCCCCAGCGCGCACGGCGAGGACCTGGACCGCCGTGAGGATCGGCGCGAGCGGGTTCCGGAGCTCGTGCCCGAGCATGGCGAGGACCTCGTCCTTGGCGCGCGCCGCCTCCTCCGCCGCGAGCCTCCCGGTGATCTCGTGCCAGACCACCACCGCGCCAGCGATCCGGTCCTCGACCCGGAGCGGGCGGGCCGCGATCGAGACGGTCCGGACCCGGCCCGCGGCGTCCGTGAACTCGACCGCCAGGTCGCGAACGATCTCGCCGCGGAGCGCGCGGGCGACCGCGGGATCGCCCGCACCCGCCGTCGGGGCGCCGCGGACCCGGAGGCGCAAGGTCTGGAGCAGGTGTTCCCGGAAGAGGTCGGCGCCCAGCGCGACGGGGTCGGTCCCCAGCATCTCGCGGGCCGCCGCGTTGGCGCGGACCGGCCTGCACTGTTCGTCGAAGACGAGCACCGGTGCGTCCAGCGTCTCGAGCACCGCTTCCGGCCCGGAGACCTCCGCCGGCGTGCCCCCTCGCGCGGGCTCCACCGCGAGCGGCCGGCGCGCACGTCCGCGCGGGACGGCCGAGCTCGTGGGTTCGGTGGTGCGCGTACGCATCGTGCTCCTGCGCTCTGCCGCTTGCTCGCCGGCTCGAGTGCCCGAGAAGGTTGCCGAGGCAACGGTAAACATGACCAGTGCGGGTGAGAACGGGCGGGGCACGGCTCCGGCGGGGCGTGTCCCGCGTCGAACGTCGTTCGTGGCCCCGACCTCCCCCGGTTCGCTTTCACCACTGGTCATGAGCCCCGTGCTGGAGCGTCCGCGTCGGCCCGCGACAATCGCTCACCGTGAAGGCCCCTCAAGGGACGAGCCGACGAAGACCGACGCGCACACCATCCGGGCCTCGATTTCCCAGGAGGTGTCACGTGGCAGCGATCCGTAGAGCGCGCGCGGTCTGGACGGGCGATCTGGCGAAGGGCAAGGGCGTCACGACGGCCGAGAGCAGCAACCTGTTCAAGGAGGCTCCGGTGAGCTGGGCCGCCCGCACCGAGAGCTCGGACGGGAAGACGAGCCCGGAGGAGCTCCTCGCCGCGGCACACGCGAGCTGCTTCTCGATGGCGCTGTCCGCCGGCCTCGGCAAGGCGGGCACGCCGCCGGAGCGCCTCGAGGTGACGTGCGCGGTCACGTTCGACCAGGTGGGCGGCGGCTGGAAGGTGAAGTCGTCCGCGCTCGAGGTGAAGGGCAAGGTGCCCGGCGTGAGCGCCGACGCCTTCCGGCAGGCGGCCGAGGGCGCGAAGGACGGCTGCCCGATCTCGCAGGCGCTCAAGGGCAACGTCGAACTGTCGGTCCGGGCGACGCTCGAAGGCTGAGCCACGCTGCGCCGGAGGGCCGACCGGCCCTCCGGCCGCAAGCCCCCGAGATCCTTGGGCCTCCGCCTATTCTCCGGAGAGAAAGGCGGGCGAACTGTCATCCCGGCAGGGTAGTATCCGCCCCTCCGTGAGCGCCCCCAGGCTCGAGCTCAGGCACGTCACGAAGCACTTCGGCCGCGTCGTCGCGAACGACGACGTGGCGCTCCGCGTCGAGCCCGGCGAGATCCACGCGGTCCTCGGCGAGAACGGCGCGGGCAAGTCCACCCTCGTGAAGATCGTCTACGGCGCGGTCCACCCCGACGTCGGCGAGATCCTCTGGGACGGGAAGCCGGTGAAGGTCGACAGCCCGCACGCCGCCCGCGCGCTGGGCATCGCGATGGTGTTCCAGCACTTCTCGCTCTTCGAGACGCTGACCGTCGCCGAGAACATCTGGCTCGGGCTCTCGCGAAAGGTGACGCTCCGGGACGTCGAGGAGCGGATCCAGTCGAAGGCGCAGGAGTACGGCCTCGAGCTCGACCCCACGCGTCACGTCCACACCCTCTCCGTCGGCGAGCGCCAGCGGGTGGAGATCATCCGCGCCCTGCTCGGTGATCCACGCCTGCTCATCCTCGACGAGCCGACGTCGGTCCTCACCCCGCAGGCGGTGGAGAAGCTGTTCGTCACCCTCCGGAAGCTCGCCGCCACCGGCTGCTCGATCCTCTACATCAGCCACAAGCTCCACGAGATCCGGGCGCTCTGCCACAGGTGCACGGTCCTGCGCGGCGGGAAGGTGGTCGGCACGGTGGATCCGACGAAGGAGACGACCGCCGGCCTCTCGCGCCTCATGATCGGCGCCGATCCGCCGCGCGTCGTCCGCGCCCCGCCGCACCCCGGGGTGCTGGCCCTGCACGTGCTGGATCTCTCGCTGCCGCAGGTGGACCGGTTCGGCGTGCCGCTGGAACAGGTGACCCTCGACGTGCGCGAGGGCGAGATCGTCGGCATCGCGGGTGTCTCCGGCAACGGACAGCAGGAGCTCCTCGCCGTCCTCTCGGGCGAGGACCCGCGGGCGCCCGCCCAGGCGGTGCGGCTCTTCGGGACGCCGATCGGCCGGATGGGCGCGGGGGCGCGCCGCAGGCTCGGGCTCCACTTCGTGCCCGAGGAGCGGCTCGGGCGCGGGGCCGTGCCGGCGCTGTCGCTCGCGCACAACCTCCTCCTCACGCGGCGCGAGGCGATCCGCGGCTTCGGCTGGATCGACCGCCGGCACCTGCACGGCCAGGCGAAGGGCATCCTGGGCCGGTTCCGGGTGGCGGCGGCCGGCACGCGCGCGGCGGCCCGCAGCCTCTCCGGCGGGAACCTCCAGAAG
>JAEZXM010000198.1 GCA_023419875.1 Pseudomonadota bacterium
CCAGGCCGATCCGGTACTGGTTCTCGAGCAGCTCGCCCACCGCGCGCACGCGGCGGTTGCCGAGGTGGTCGATGTCGTCCACGTCCTTGTTCGGCGAGCCGTTCTTGAGGTCGATGAGGAAGCGGACGACCTCGAGGATGTCGCGCTTCGTGAGGACGGAGTTGTCCAGCGGCTCGTCGATCCCGAACTTGTAGTTGAGCTTGAGCCGGCCGACCTTGGAGAGGTCGTACCGCTCGGGGTTGAAGAACAGGTTGACGAACAGGTTGGTGGCGGTCTCGGGCGTGGGCGGATCGCCGGGGCGGAGGCGCCGGTAGATCTCCATGATCGCCTCCTCGGGGGTGGCGATCTTGTCCTGCATGAGAGTGTCGCGGAGCGAGGGGAGGACGTTCAGGTTGTCGATGAAGAGGACCTTGAACGAGGCGATGTCCCGCTTGCGAAGCTCCTCGATCTTGGCCTCGCTGACCTCCTCGTTCACCTCGAGGAGGACCTCACCGGTCGACTCGTCCACCACGTCCTCGGCGGAGATCTTGGTGTAGACCTCCTCCGGGTCCACGGGCAGCGACTTCAGCTTCGCGGCCACGAGCTTCTTGATCGCGCTCTCCGTGTACTTCCGGTTCTTCTTGACGATCACCTCGCTCGACCGGGGATCGCGGATGTCGCGGGTCGCCCGCTGGCCCTTCAGCAGATCGGGATTGAGGTCCTTCTCGAACTTGCCCTTGCCCTCGATCCGGATGGTCTCGGTGTCGTAGTAGTACTTGAGGATCTCCTCGGCGGTGCCGTGGAACTCGACCGGCTCCTTCTTGGATGTGTCGGGAACCGCGCCGAGCGCGCGCAGCAGGACCGTGGCCGGCAGCTTCCGGCGGCGGTCGATGCGCACGTAGAGGATGTCCTTGTGGTCGAACTCGAAGTCGATCCAGGACCCGCGGTACGGGATGATCCTGGCGTTGTAGAGCAGTTTACCGGACGAGTGGCTCTTGCCCTTGTCGTGGTCGAAGAACGCGCCCGGCGACCGGTGGAGCTGCGAGACCACCACGCGCTCCGTCCCGTTGATGATGAAGGTCCCGTTCTCCGTCATGAGCGGGATCTCGCCGAAGTAGACCTCCTGCTCCTTGACGTCGCGGATCGACTGGGCGCCGGTCTCCTCGTCCTTGTCCCAGACAACCAGGCGGACGACCACCTTGATCGGCGCGGAGTAGGTCATGCCGCGCTGGTGGCACTCGTCCACGTCGTACTTCGGCTTCTCGAGGTGGTACGAGACGAACTCGAGGGAGCTTGTCTCGTTGAAGTCCTTGATGGGGAAGACGGACTTGAACACCCCCTGGAGGCCCGTGTCGTCGCGCTTCTCCGGGGGGACGTCGGCCTGCAGGAACTTGTCGTAACTGTGCTTCTGGATGGCGATCAGGTTGGGGATCTCGGCGATCTTGTTGATCTTGCCGAAGTTTCGGCGAATGCGGAAACTGTTCTGGATCGTTGTCGCCATCGAACTCGGACCTTCCTTCCCCAACGAAGAAGACGGCACAAAAGCGTCTAGCCGGTCTCTCGACCGGCTAATCAGCCTCGCTCGGCCTCATGGCCTCTCGTGCACGATATCGATGAAGGGATACCGGTTTGTAACCGCTTCGCCCTTGCCCGTCAAAGAATCCACCGGCTTCGACGCGGAGGGGCTGCCGGTCGGCCGCCCCTCCGCTGTCCGTGAAACGAGACCCCTCTACTTGAGCTGAACCTTGGCGCCGGCCGCCTCGAGCTTCTTCTTGAGCTCCTCGGCCTCCGCCTTCGGAACGCCAGCCTTGACCTCCTTGGGGGCGCCCTCGACGAGGTCCTTCGCCTCCTTGAGGCCGAGGCCCGTGATGGCACGGACCTCCTTGATGACGTTGATCTTGTTCGCGCCGGCCTCGGCGAGCACGACCGAGAACTCGGTCTGCTCTGCCGCGGCGGCGGCAGGGGCGGCGCCGCCCCCCGCGGGGCCGGCCATCATCACCCGCGCCGCGGCGGCGGAGACGCCCCACTTCTCCTCGAGCTTCTTCACCAGGTCCGCAGCCTCGATCACCGTGAGGCCGGAGAGCTGATCCACGATCGCGTTCAGATCTGCCATGACGTCTTCTTCCTCTCTTCTCTAGAGGGCGCCCGAGGCGCCCGCAGCGTTTGCGGCCCCGCGCGTCCCCGCGCGGGGCCAGTTCACGTACCGTTACGCAGGCTTCTCGAGCTGCTCCCTCCGCGCGTCGAGCACGCGGGCCATCTGCTGGCCCGGGGTCCCGATCAAGCGGGCGAGCTTCGTGGCGGGGCCCTGCAGCATGCTCAGGATCTGCGCGCGCAGCTCCTGGAGACCCGGCAGCTTCGCCAGGGCCTGGACGCCCTTCGCGTCCGTCAGCTGGCCCTCCACGATCGCTGTGCGGATGGTGAAGTTCTCACGGTCCTTCATGAAGTCCGTGATCAGCTTCGCCGCGGTGACCACGTCGTCGTACGACATGACGAGTGCGGTCGGACCGACGAACTTGTCCGCCAGCGGCTCCACCGGCGTGCCCTTGGCGGCGCGCGCGGCGAGCGTGTTCTTCACGATCCGGTAATCGACCTTCGCGTCCCTCAGCTTCTTGCGGAGGTCGGTCACCACCGCGACCGTGAGGCCCTTCGGCTCGGCCAGAATGGCCGCCCGGGCCTTGGCCATCTTCTCGTGCAGCTCTCCGATGACCTGCTCTTTCTCCGTCCGGTTCAAGCTTGCTCACCACCTTTCCGGCCGCCGGCGCGAGACCGTGCGGCTTCGTTCGCTGGGCTTCGGACCGGACGTCCGGTACGAGACCCCCTGGCCAAGCAGGGGACGCTGCAACCACATCGCAGTTCCCGTCTCGGCGGGTCGGATACGCTGCATCCGCTTGGCCGCCCTCCCCTACGACTTCCGCACTCGGGGAGAAGCGGGCCCGCTGTCTTGGACCAGAACCCCGGCGGCGGCGAGCCGCCGGGAACCTGAAAATCCTCTCGACTACGCGTGCGAGGCCGCGAGCTCCGCCAAGTCGAGCTTGATGCCCGGGCCCATGGTGGTGCTCAACGTCACGTTCTTGACGTAGATGCCCTTCGCGGTCTGCGGCTTCGCCTTGTAGATGACCTCCATGATGGCGTTGAAGTTCGCCTTCAGCTTCTCGGGGTCGAACGATGCCTTGCCGAACGGCACGTGGACGATGCCCGCCTTCTCCACGCGGAACTCGACCTTCCCGGCCTTCTGCTCCTTGATGGCGCGCGTCAGATCCATGGTGACCGTGCCGATCTTCGGGTTGGGCATGAGGCCGCGGGGGCCCAGCACCTTCCCGAGGCGGCCCACCACGCCCATCATGTCCGGGGTGGCGATCACCTTGTCGAAGTCCATGAAGCCGCCCTGGACCTTCTCCGCCAGATCCTCGGCCCCGACGATGTCCGCACCGGCCTCCTGCGCCTCGCGGGCCTTGTCGCCCTTGGCGAAGACCGCGAGCTTCACCGTCCGGCCCATGCCGTGGGGCAGCACCACCGCGCCGCGCACCACCTGATCGGCGTGCTTGGGATCGACGCCGAGGTTGATGGCCGCGTCCACGGTCTCGTCGAACTTCTTCACCGCGATCTGCTTCACGAGCCCCATCGCCTCGTCGACCTTGTAGCGCTTGTTGCGATCGACCTTCGCCAGTGCCGCCCGGTACTTCTTGCCCTGAGCCATGTCCGTGTCCTCCTCGCGGTCAGCCGACGATCTCGATGCCCATGGAGCGCGCCGTCCCCTCGACGGTCCGCATCGCGGCCTCGAGGCTGCCCGCCGTCATGTCTGGCATCTTGGTCTTGGCGATCTGCTCCACCTGCTTGCGCGTCACCTTCCCGACCTTCTCCTTGCCGGGAGCGTGCGCGCCGGAGCCCTTCTTCTTCTCCGTGTGGAGACCGGCCGCCTTCTTGAGGAGGATGGCCGCGGGCGGCGTCTTGAGGATGAAGGAGAAGGTCCGGTCCTGGTACACCGTGATGATGACCGGGATGATGAGCCCTTCCTTCGCCTGCGGCTGGGTCTGAGCGTTGAACTGCTTGCAGAACTCCATGATGTTGACGCCGTGCTGGCCGAGCGCCGGGCCCACGGGGGGCGCCGGGTTCGCCTTTCCGGCGGGGAGCTGCAGCTTGATCTGTCCTGTGACCTTCTTCGCCATGGCTTCCTTCCGGACCCGGTGCTGAGGGCCCTGCGTGGTCTTGCGAGCTCACTGGAGCTCTTCCACGCTCTGTTGACCGCTACGTCTTCTCGACCTGCATGAAGTCCAGCTCGACCGGGGTCGCCCGGCCGAAGATGGACACGAGCACCCGCAGCTTGCCCTTCTCCGGCTTCACCTCTTCGACCGTGCCGTTGAAGTTCGAGAACGGCCCGTCGATCACCCGGACCTGATCGCCCTCCTCGAACTGCACCTTCGGCTTGGGCTTGAGCGAGCCCTCGGAGATCTGCGTCGTGAGGCGCTGGACCTCGACGTCGGAGACCGCGGGGACCTGATCCGGCGTCTTCGCGTTCCCCACGAACCCGGTGACCTTGGCCGTCCCCTTCACGAGGTGCCAGGTCTGGAGGTTCATCTCCATGTTCACGAGGATGTAGCCGGGGAAGAACTTCCGCTTCGAGGTCTTCTTCTCCCCCTTCACCATCTCCTGGACCACTTCCATCGGGATGAGGATCTCCCCGAACTGGTCCTGGAGCTCGTGCTGGCGAACGCGCTCCTCCAGGGACTTCTTCACCTTGTTTTCGAAGCCCGAGTAGGTGTGCACCACGTACCACTTCTTCGCCATGGGGTTCTCCGTGTTCGCCCCGCGTGCGCCGCAGGATTCCCCGCGATACGCCGGCGGCCCGCGCCGCCCCTCGACCCGCCCGCCCCCGCCGACCTCTCGCCGCTAAGGGGAACCGCCGGCGCCGTAGACAAAGTTGGCGACCTTCAACCAGACGTAATCGAAGAACCCGAGGATGAGCGCCGCCACCAGCGAGGCGACGATCACCGCGACCGTGGCAGCGCGGGTCTCGCGCATGCTCGGCCAGGTGACGCGCCCGAGTTCCAGCGCCACGTCCAGCGAGAGCTGCTGCGTCCGCGGGATGCGCCAGATCATGATCCCCGCGACCGTGGCGATCCCGTACCCGATCGCCTTCGAGCGGGTGGTGAGGCCGAGGACTTCCGCGTCGCTCACGCCCATCTGGACGAACACGGCCCCGATCAGCTGCGACAGGAACAGACCGACGACGAGCGCCGCCACGACGTAGAAGATCCCGACGATCCGCTTGGCCCTGTCGACGACGGCGACGTTGTCCATGGCTCTCTCGAGGTTCCGTGGGGAGGGCGGGGCCGCCTCCGGGCTGCCCCGCCCCCGTTCCTGCTGGCAGGCCAGGAGGGATTTGAACCCCCAACCCGCGGTTTTGGAGACCGCTGCTCTACCGTTCGAGCTACTGGCCTATCCCGTTGCGGACCAACGCCCGCCCGGTCCCGCTACTTCGCTTCCTTGTGCTCCACGTGCTTGCGGCACCGCGGGCAGTACTTGGACCGGGTGAGCTTGTCCTGGGTCTTCTTCTTGTTCTTGGTGGTGGTGTAGTTGCGCTCTTTGCAGGTCTTGCACTCGAGCGTGATGATGGTGCGATTGCCCGCCATGGCTGCCCTTCCTCACTGGTCCTTCGTGCGGAGCGGCGCCGACGGGCTCGCGCCCGTCACCGCCGCCGATCCCGAGAGCCCTGGTCCAGGATTGAACTGGAGACCTCGTCCTTACCAAGGACGCGCTCTACCGACTGAGCTACCAGGGCCAACCGTTCCTTTCGTGCGACCTTCCGTGAGCGGGAAACGGGATTCGAACCCGCGACATTCAGCTTGGAAGGCTGACGCTCTACCAACTGAGCTATTCCCGCAGGCCTCCGAAACGTCGTCTCCGCTGCCGTGAAAAGCTCCGTGGTGCTGGTGGAGGGAGGTGGATTCGAACCACCGAAGGCGTAAGCCGGCAGATTTACAGTCTGCTCCCTTTGGCCGCTCGGGAATCCCTCCGCAACTCTCTCGCTCTCCGGGCCCTTCCCTCCCAGCGCTTCAAGCTGGCGGTGGGACTCGAACCCGCGACCTGCTGCTTACAAGGCAGCTGCTCTACCGGCTGAGCTACGCCAGCAAAACCTTTTGGAAGAACCGCTGCCCTCCGGCCTGGGCAGACGACCACCGCCCTAAGTGGAGGGGCGTCTTTAAAACGAGTCAGCGGCTCTTGTCAACAGGGGATTCCGACGGCCGAATTCCCCCTTCCCGGCCGCCCTGCAGGGCCCCTCTTTGCCGGGACGCCTCGTACATCGCCACGGAGGCGGCGGCCGAGACCGAGAGGGACTCCAGGTCGCCGGGCATGGGGATTCTCGCCTCGAAATCGCATGTCCGGCGGACGAGGGGCCGCAGCCCCGACCCTTCGCTGCCCAGCACGAGCGCGCTCGGTCCACGCAGATCGAGGCCGGAAAGCGGACGCTCCGCATCCTGGACGAGCGCGACCGACCACACGCCGGCTTCCTTGAGCGCCTCCACCGCCTTGGCCACGTTCACGACCCGCGCGATGGCGCACCGCTCGATCGCGCCGGCGGAGGTCTTGGCGACGACCGGTGTGACGCCGGCGGCCCGATCCCTGGGGATCACCACGCCGTGACCGCCGAGCGCGTGGACCGAACGCACCACGGCGCCGAGGTTCTGGGGATCCTCGACCCCGTCGAGGATCACGACGAGAGGAGGAACACCGGCGGCCTGCGCGCGGGCGAGGATCTCCGGGATCTCCGCGTACCGGAAGTCGGACACGGTGGCGACAACGCCCTGGTGCCGATCGGTGCCCGCGAGCTTGTCGAGCCGCGCCCGGGGGGCCGTCCGGACCGTGGTCCCGCGCTCTCGCGCCGCGCGTTCCAGGGCGGAGAAGGCTGACCCGCGCGTCCCGCCCTCGGCGAGCCAGAGCTCGGAGGGCCCCTCGTCCCCGGCGCGCAGGAGCTCGCGCACCGGGTTCATGCCGTAGACCACGCGCATGTCGCGTCACCCGAGCTCGTCGAGCTCACTCGACGGCGATGGAGACCGAGACGTCCCGCACCTGCCGCACGCACCAGGTGTCGGTGCAGAGGTAGAAGTCGAAACGCGCGCGCGCCTCCTGCGCTCCCGCGGCGACCGCCGTGAACGGCACCTCGAACCGCGGGCCGCTCGATTTCGGATCGACCGCGTCGGCCCGGGCGAGCGCTTCGCGCGAGAGCTTCACCCCGGCCGTGCTCGAGAGTGCGACCTTGAGCGGGGCGGCCGGGTGCACCTTGGTTCCGTCGAGCGGGACGACGGAGACTACGAGCTTGCCCGTGCCCCCGGCGCGAAGGGTCCGCGTGGTCCCCTCCGTCTCGAGCCGATAGCTCTTCGACGCGTCCGCTCCGGGCTCGACGGCCCGCGCGACGAGCCCGAGGCCCAACAAGACCGAGAGGATGACTGCCCGCATGCCACCTCCTACAACAACGGACCGGCCCAGGAAACCGCTCATTCAGACGGGTCGCTCCCGGCGCGCATCCCCGCCCGCAGACCTGTTCAGGGCGCCCGCGCTGCCGACACGACCTCGCGGTGTCGCGACGGCCGCCGCGACACCACCGTCGAGCCCGCAGCCAGCGCCACCGCCCGCTCCACGACCCGCCCGGCCGCGTCGATCCCGCAGGTCTCCTCCGCCTCGCGGATGGAAGGCGAGCTGTTCACCTCGAAGACCCGCGGCCCGCCCTTTCCGTCGAGCATGTCCACCGCGCAGACTTCGAGCTGCAGCACGCGGGCGGCCTCGAGGGCGGGCCGTACGTATTCGGGCGCGAGCTCGACGGCCTCGAACCGGGCGCCGCGCCGGAGGTTGGGCGCGAACCGGCCCGGCGGGGCGCGGCGCCGCATGGCGGCGATGACCTCGCCCCCGACCACGAGCACCCGCAGGTCCTGGCCGAGGGCGCCGCGCAGGTACTGTTGGACCACGATGTTCTGGCCGAGGCCGAGGATGGCCTCGAGCGCCGCCTCGAGCGACTGGAGGCTCTCGCAGATCATGACGCCGCTCTTCTCGCTCACCGAGAGGAGCTTGACGAGCACCGGCACGCCACCCACCAGCCGCACGAGATCCTTGATGCGCCCCGGCTCGCTCGCCATCACGGTCCGCGGGACGGCCACGCCGGCCGCCGAGAGCATCTGGAGCACGCGCATCTTGTTGCGGCTCGCCGCGATCCCGTAGGCACCGTTCATCACCGGCACGCCCATGAGCGCGAGCTGGTTCACGACGGCCAGGCCGTACTGATGAACCGAGAGGCCGATGCGAGGGACGACCACGTCGGCGCGCGGCAGCCGCCGCCCGCGCCAGTAGACCGCGGGAGCCCGCTCGCCGAGGCCGAGCTCCACCTCCGAGGGATCGACGACGCGGGTGCGGATCCCGCGAACGCGGGCCGCCTCCACGATCCGGCCGGTCGTGTAGATCTCCTGCGAGCGCGAGAGGACGGTCAGCTTCACGGCGCCTCGGATGGTAAGGCCCCCGATCGCCAAAAGCGAGCGAGGGCGACGGAACGAAAAAGGCCTCAGGCTTCAGGCCTCAGGGCGGGCGGCTCCGCCAGCTGCCGCCTGGCGACCGCGCCCCCGAGGCCCCGAGGCCTGAGGCCCTGCAGCCCCGCCCTCGGCGGGGCGGCGGCGATCACACCTGCTTGAACTCCGCATCCACGACGTTGTCCTTCGGCTTCTCCGGCGAGGGCTGCGCGCCGTCGCCGCCGGCTGGGGCGCCGGGCGCCGCCTTGTAAAGCTCCTCGGCGGCCTTGTGGCTGGCGCGCTCGAGCCGCTCGACGGCGGCCTTCACCTCGTCGGCCGTGCCCTTCTCCCGGACCCGGTGGACCTCCTGGATCGCGACCTCGATCTCCTTGACCGTGGCGGCGCCCAGCTTCTCCTTGTTCTCGCGGAGCAGCTTCTCCATCTGGTAGCCGAGGTTCTCCGCCCGGTTCCGCTGCTCGACCTCCTCGCGCCGCTTCTTGTCCTCGGCCTCGTGGTCGCGGGCGTCGGCCACCATCTTCTCGACCTCGTTCTTGTCGAGCCCGGAGGAGTGGGAGATGGTGATCTTCGTCTCCTTGCCCGTCCCCTTGTCCTTCGCCGAGACGTTCAGGATCCCGTTCGCGTCGATGTCGAAGGTGACCTCGATCTGCGGCAGGCCCCGCGGCGCGGGCGGGATACCCTCGAGGTGGAACCGGCCCAGCGTGCGGTTGTCGCGGGCCATCTCGCGCTCGCCCTGGAGCACGTGGATCTCGACCGACGTCTGGCTGTCGGCCGCGGTCGAGAAGGTCTCCGAGCGCTTCGCCGGGATGGTGGTGTTCCGGTCGATGAGCCGGGTCATGACGCCGCCCAGCGTCTCGACGCCGAGCGAGAGCGGGGTGACGTCGAGGAGGAGGATGTCCTTCACCTCGCCGGAGAGCACGCCCGCCTGGACCGCCGCGCCCACCGCCACGACCTCGTCCGGGTTCATGGAGCGGTTCGGCTCCTTGCCGAAGAACTTCTTCACCGTCTCCAGGATCTTCGGCATGCGCGTCTGGCCGCCGACGAGCACCACCTCGTCGATCTGCGAGGGCTGGAGCTTCGCGTCGGCGAGGCACTTGCGGGTGGGCTCGATCGACCGCTCGACGAGGTCATCCACCATCTGCTCCAGCTTGGCGCGCGAGAGCTTGATGGAGAGGTGCTTCGGTCCGGTCTGGTCAGCGGTGAGGAACGGCAGGTTGATCTCCGTCTCCATGGTCGAGGAGAGCTCGATCTTGGCCTTCTCCGCAGCCTCCTTGAGCCGCTGAAGGACCATCTTGTCCCGCGAGACGTCGATGCCGGTGTCCTTCTTGAACTCGGCGATCAGCCAGTCGATGATCCGCTGGTCGATGTTGTCGCCGCCGAGGTGCGTGTCGCCGTTCGTGGCCAGCACCTCGACCACGTTCTCGCCCACCTCGAGGATCGAGATGTCGAACGTTCCGCCTCCGAAGTCGTAGACGGCGATCTTCTCGTTCTTCTTGCGATCGAGGCCGTACGCGAGCGCGGCAGCGGTCGGCTCGTTCACGATGCGCCGGACGTTCAGCCCGGCGATCTCGCCCGCGTCCTTGGTCGCCTGCCGCTGCGAGTCGTTGAAGTAGGCGGGCACGGTGATGACCGCGTCGGTCACCTTCTCGCCCAGGTAGTTCTCGGCCGCCCGCTTGAGCTTCAGGAGCACCTGCGCGCTGATCTCCGGCGGCGAGTTCTGCTTGCCGTCGATCTCGATGCGCGCGTCGCCGTGGGGGCCCTCGACGACGTGGTAGGGGACGCGCTTCATCTCGTCCTGCACCTCGCCGAACCGGCGGCCCATGAACCGCTTGATCGAGTAGACGGTCTTCTCGGGGTTGGTGATGGCCTGGCGCTTCGCCACCTGCCCGACGAGCCGCTCCCCTTCCTTGGTGTAGGCGACCACGCTCGGGGTGAGGCGCGATCCCTCCTCGTTGGTGATGACGACGGGGTCCTTCCCCTCCATCACCGCGACGACGGAGTTCGTCGTGCCGAGGTCGATGCCGATGATCTTGGCCATTGGTGGATAACCCTCCTGGTCGCCGGCAACCTAAGTCCGCGTAGGAGGCTGTCAAACGCGGGCCGACCGCCCTCCGTCCGACCGAGGGTCCGCCCGCCGCGCCAGCCGCTGAGCCCCTACCGGTGCGTACTGCGGTTCGCACCGCCACCCCCGCGACGCGTCCCGCGTTGCCCCTCCCCGGGACGTGGGACAAAGTAAGACTGAGTAGTTCCTGGATCTTTCGTCTTCGACGCAGCGTGGCACCGGGCTTGCTCAGGTTCCGGACACCCGTGTCACGGCCCCTCGGGGGGAGAGGAAGCGACGGATGCTGCGAAGCGCACAGCTGAGTACGCGTCGAGACGCTCCTCCCTGCGCCGCCGGGACGGAGGTGGCCGTCCTCCTCAACGCCCATGCCCGGCAGGTGAACCACGACGTCCGTCGCGCGCTCTCGTCCGTGCTTCCCGATGAGCACCTGTTCCTCTCGCGCTCCTCCGACGATGCGGTCGAGATCGCCGAGGAGGTGGTCGCGCGCCGCTACCGCACCGTGTTCACAGGTGGAGGCGACGGGACCTTCGTCTCCTGGGTGAACCGCATTCTCGAGACCGCCGAGCGGCGCGCCGCACGCCCTCCGCGCTTCGGGGTGCTGGCGCTCGGGACGGGGAACGCGGTCGCCGAGATGGTCGGCGCCGAACCGCGGCGGCACGTGCAGGATCTCGCGCGCTTCGTGCGCGGCGAGGTCGACCGCGTCCGCCGGCTCGACCTCCTCACCTGCGAAGGGCGCCGCACGCCGTTCGCGGGCGTGGGAATCGATGCGGCGATCATGAACGACTACAACTGGATCCGCGATCAGCTCGGCGACACCCCTCTGCGCCGGCTGGGCGAAGGCGCCTCCGGCTACGGCCTGGCTCTCGCGCTCCGCTCGGTTCCGCGCCTGCTCTCGGAGCGCCGGCCCGCGTATTGCGAGGTCGTGAACGCGGGCCGACCGGCCTGGCGGCTCGACGCGGAAGGTCGCCGCATCGGCAGGCCGATCGGAGCCGGAGAGCTCCTGTACGCGGGCCCGTGCATGCTCACGGCCGCGAGCACGGTGCCGTACTACGGACTCGGGCTGCGGGTCTTCCCGTTCGCGCAGAAGGCGCCGGGGATGATGCAGGTCC
>JAEZXM010000251.1 GCA_023419875.1 Pseudomonadota bacterium
GGGTTCACGAGGCGGCGCTCGACCGTGACGGCGTAGTAGCGCTCCGAGACACCCTCGGCCATGCCGAGGGTCTGGACCCCGTACTGCGCCTCCACCTCGCGGGCAACCACCGCCGGCCCCGGGAAGATGCCGAGAGCGTCGGCGCCAAAGGTCATGAGGAGGGCGGCGTCCTCGAACTCGGCCACGATCCGCGGCTTGACGCGGTGCCGCTCGAACCAGTGGTCGAGCGAGCGGCGCAGGCTCAGCGTCTCCGCCGGCAGCAGCACCGGGGCGCCGTCGAGCGAGCCGGGGAACCCGCGGCGCCGCGGACCGACGAGCGCCGGGGATCCGAAGAGCGCCACCCCGCACTCGCCGAGCAGGTGGTTGTGCGCGCGGATCGGGCTGCCCGACGGGACCGGCGAGTCGGCGATCACCACGTCGAGCGCGTGCTGGGCGAGATCGGCGAGCAACCGGTCGAAGCTGCCCTCCCTGCAGACGAGCCGGACCGTCTCGGCCATCGCCACGGCCGGCTGGAGCAGGCGCCGGCCGAGCAGCTTCGAGAGCACGTCCGCGATGCCCACCTCGAGCCGGGCGGGTCGTCCCGGCGCCCTCCCCTGCACGGCCTCGACGAGATCCCGGCCCAGGCCGAAGATCTCCTCGGCGTACCGGAACGCGACGCGCCCGACCTCGGTGAGTGCCAGCCTCCGGCCCACCTTGGTGAAGAGCTTCTCTCCCAGGGCGTCCTCGAGCGCGTGGATCTGCGCGCTCAGGGTGGGGTGCGAGAGGCGCAGGACCTTGCCCGCCTGGACGAGGCCGCCCTCGCGCGCGACGACCCAGAAGTAGCGGAGGTGGTTGTAGTTGAGCGAGTGGAGCGCGTTCATGCAGGTGTCGTATGTCCGCCCAAGTTACATGTCCAGTTGAGATTTCGTCATTGTCTACGTCTCCGGCGCGGTTACCTCTGGTGCACGTGCTCGGACGAAACGCTCGAGCACGAAGGAGACGGACCAGATGACGACCACGATTCGGAACCAGCTCAAGACCGTCGTGCTGCTCGGCGCGCTGTCGGCCTTGATCGTCGGCATCGGCGGGCTCGTCGCCCCCGGCCAGCTCTACCTGTTCGGCGCCCTGGCGCTGCTCATGAACCTCGGCGCCTACTTCTTCTCCGACCGGCTCGTCCTGCGGATGCACGGCGCGAGCGAGGTCGGCCCTGCGCAGGCCCCCGAGCTCCACGCCATGGTCGCGGAGCTTGCCGCCCGCGCCGCCATCCCGAAGCCGCGGGTGTTCCTCATCCCGCAGGAGCAGCCGAACGCCTTCGCCACCGGCCGGAACCCGGACAAGGGCGTCGTCGCGGTCACCCGCGGCATCGTGCAGCTCCTCGACCGCCGAGAGCTGCGCGGCGTCCTCGCGCACGAGATCGCCCACATCAAGAACCGCGACATCCTCGTCTCGAGCATCGCCGCGGCCGGCGCGACGCTCATCAGCTACGTCGGGAACGTGCTCACCTTCGGCACGCTCTTCGGCGGCGGCTCCTCGAGCGACGAGGGCGAGGAGGGCGGCGGCGCCGGGAGCGCGCTGCTCGCCGCCTTCGTCGCGCCGATCGCCGCGACGCTCATCCAGATGGGCATCTCGCGGTCCCGCGAGTACCTGGCCGACGCCACCGGGGCGGAGCTCTCCGGCGACCCGGAGGCGCTCGCGACCGCGCTCCTGAAGCTCGAGCAGGCGGCCGAGTTGATCCCCGCCGAGGCGACGCCCGCCACGGCCAGCCTCTTCATCGTGAACCCGTTCGGCGCGATGGAGCGGGTGTCCCGCTGGTTCTCGACGCACCCGTCCACCTCGGACCGCGTCCGGCGGTTGCGGGAGATGACGCGGTTCACGGTCGGCGGCCGCCCGGGCCGCGCGGCCTTCGTCCGCGGCGGGTGGTGAGCGGCGACCTGCATTCCCCGGAGGACCTCTCGTGACCCCCGACGGCATCGGCTCCCCGCTCCTGTGGTTCGGCTTCCTCGTCTTCGTCCTCGCGATGCTGGCGATCGACCTCGGCGTCTTCCACCGGAAGGCGCACGAGGTCCGGCTCAAGGAGGCCGCCGCCTGGAGCGCCGTCTGGGTGGCGCTCTCCGCGGTCTTCGCGATCGGCGTCCACGCCTGGTTCGGCCCGCAGCGGGCGCTCGAGTTCACCACCGGTTACCTCATCGAGAAGGCGCTCGCGGTCGACAACATCTTCGTGTTCGTGGTGATCTTCACCACCTTCGGGATCCCCGCGATCTACCAGCACCGGGTGCTGTTCTGGGGCATCCTCGGCGCGCTCGTCATGCGCGCGGCCTTCATCCTGGCCGGCGGCGCCTTCCTGGCGCGGTTCCACTGGGCGATCTACGTCTTCGGCGGGATCCTGGCGCTCACCGGGGTGAAGCTCCTCCTGCAGCGGAACCGGGAGGTACACCCGGAGCGGAACCCGGTGGTGCGCGCCTTCCAGCGCCTCTTCCCGGTCACCCACCAGCTCGAGGGCGAGCGCTTCACCGTGAAGAAGAACGGCCGGCGGTACGCGACCCCGCTCCTCCTCGCCCTGGTGGCGGTGGAGGTGACGGACCTCATCTTCGCGGTCGACTCGATCCCCGCCATCTTCGCCGTCACGCGAGATCCGTTCATCGTCTTCACCTCCAACATCTTCGCCATCCTGGGGCTGCGGGCGATGTACTTCCTCCTCGCCGGGATCATCCATCGGTTCGTCTACCTCAAGGTCGGCCTCTCGTTCGTCCTCGTCTTCGTCGGCGCGAAGATGCTCCTCGTGGACGTCTACAAGATCCCCATCGGCGCCTCGCTGGGGATCATCGCCGCCATCCTCGCCGTGGCCGTGCTGGCCTCACTGCTCCGCCCCCCGGGCGCCCGCCCGCCCGCCGGCGCGGAGGAGGCGGCGGGCTGAGCCGGCACCGGGCGCGGGGGCGGGCGTGGCTAGCTTTCGCTGGTGCCGCCGTCCCCCGCGCAACGCCGCCTCGCGCTCGCCTTCCTCGCCTGCCTCCTCGCCCTCGCCTGGTTCCAGCGTCCGGTCCAGAACCCGAACGAGAACTCGCGCCTCGCGCCGGTGCTGGCCGCCTACTGGCGGCACACGCTCCGGATCGACGCGTTCCACGCGAGGCGTCCCACCTGGACTTCCGACAAGAGCGTCCGGGACGGCCACGTCTACTCCGACAAGGCCCCCGGCAGCTCGTTCCTCGCCGCGATCGGCTACGCCCCGGTCCACGCCTGGGAACGGGCCACGGGCCGTCCCGTCTCGTACGTCGCCCGCAAGCAGGCGATGACGCTCGCCGCGGTGGGGATCCCGCTCGCCGCGGCCCTCGTCGCGCTCTTCGCGCTCGCCGCCCAGGCTGCGGGCGTCCGCAGGGCCGCGCTCGTGACGGGCGTGGGCCTGCTCGCCACGCCGCTCTTGCCGTACGGCTCGACGCTGTTCGGCCACGCGCTCGCCGGCGCCCTGCTGTTCCTGGCGTTCGCCCTCGTCCGGCGCGCCACCGAACGTCCGTCCCCGGTCCGCCGGCGCGATCTCGCCGGCGCCGGCGCGCTGCTCGCGCTCACGGCCGTCACCGAGTTCCCGGCTGCGCCGGCCGCGCTGCTCGTCGGCGCCTACGGAATCCACCGCCTCGCCCGCCGCCGCGAGCTCGGCCGCCCCGCGGTCTGGCTCTGGCCGCTCCTCGCCGGCGTGCCCTTCCTCGTCGGGCTCGGGCTCTGGAACTGGGCCTGCTTCGGCTCGCCCTTCTCCATCGGCTACGAGAACCTGGCCATCCAGGGCTTCCGGCGCCTGCACGCCTCGGGGCTCGTCGGTGTCCGGCTGCCGAAGCTCGAGACGATGTACTACGTCACCGTCCACCCCGCGCGCGGGCTCTTCGTGAGCGCGCCCATCCTCCTGCTCGCGTTCCCCGGGCTCGTCGTCATGGCGCGGCGCGGGTGGCGGGCCGAGGCAGCGCTGTGCCTCGGGGTGTTCCTGTCCTTCCTGCTGGTGAACGCCGGCTTCCCGCTCTGGTGGGGCGGGTTCACGTACACCGCGCGTCACCTCGTGCCGGCCGTGCCGTTCCTGGTCCTCCCCCTCGCCTTCCTGGGGCGGCGCTGGCTCTGGGCGGCGGTCCCGCTGGTCCTCGCCTCCGCGGTGCAGACCCTCGCCGCGGCCGCGGGCGACCCCTTCACGGGAGACGCACCCCTGGTGCGCCTCGTCCGCGCCGCCCGGCGGAGCGGCGATCTCGTCGCCTGGGGCGCGTGGCCCTTCACGGGTGAGCTCTGGCCCCGGATCACCGCCCGCGCTCCGGACGGCCGCTGGATCGGCTTCGGGCCGAACCTCGGCCGCCTCGTCGGCCTCACGGGGCCGGCGAGCGTCCTCGCG
>JAEZXM010000293.1 GCA_023419875.1 Pseudomonadota bacterium
CGGGCTCGTGTCCTCCGGGAGGTCGATCGCACGTGGCGCCTCCGCCCCGCGCCCGCCACGGAGGTGGCTCTCGATCGCGCGTTCGAGCTCCTCCTCGGAGGAGAGCATGGGGCGGATCTCGAGGCCCGTCGCGAAGGACAGCTCGTCGAGCACGCGCAGGTCCGAGGGATCGGGGCAGGCGACGACGAGCGGGCCGCGGCGGTGCTCGCTGAGCCGGGCGAGGGGCAGGACCTTGCGGGAGCGCACGACCTTCTCCGGGACGAGCGCGACGACGTCGCGGGGGATCACCTTGTCCCGGAGCGGGACGTAGGGGGCGCCGATCTGGTTGCCCACGGCCGAGAGCACGTCGGCCTCCCGCATGAACCCCAGGTGAACGATGGCGCGCCCGAGACGACCGCCCCACCGCCGCTGATGGGCGAGCGCGCTCTCGAGCTGAACGGGGTCGATGGCCCCGACCTCGAGGAGCACCTCGCCGATCCTCTTCCGCGTCGTCATTCGTGCCGTCCTCCGCCCGCGCGACGCTGCAAGGAGGGTGCCCTGCCGGGGCGGCGGAGGAAGGAACGGGGTGATGCGACGGGGACCGCGCAATCACCCGGAATCGGGGCATAAACGGGCCAGCTCCCGCGGAGATGCGGGCTGGGGCTGGCGCGAGGGTGGGAGTGTCCCACGGACCCGGGGGTGAACGGCGCACCCACCAGTAGGGGGGTGAAGGGCTACTGCGCCTTGTTCGCCGGTCGGGCGGGCTTCTTCGCCTTCTTCTTCGGCGGCGGCTTCAGCTTGGCCAGGAGATCCTTGGCCTTGGTCGCGGCGGCGCTCTTCGGATAGCGGCGCACGATGTCCTCGAGCATGGCCGGGGCCTCGGGCTTGAGCTCTTCCAGCTCGATCATGGCGTTCGCCATCCCGAGCATCGCGTCCGGGACCTTCTCCGAGCGCGGCGCGTTCTTGTAGACCCAGCCGTACGCGACGAACGACTCCTTCCAGCGGCCCTGGCTCGCCGCCAGCGCGCCGGAGCGGAGCGCCGCGTCCGGCGCCGCGGCGTCCGTGGGGAACCGGCGCACGTACTCCTCGTACAGGGCCCGCGACACGCCCGCGTTGCCCTTCTGCTCCTGCGTCTGCGCGAGCGCGAGGAACGCGGCCCGGTCATCCTGCTTCGGCAGGCCCTCGATGAGCTGCTTTGCCTCGGCCTCATCGAGCGCGCCGCGGCCGCGGAGGGCGGCGAACCGCGTGTCGGTGCTCTGCTGCAGCTCGGCGAGGCGCTGCTCCATCTGGCCGAGCTTGTGGTGCTCGACCTCGAGGTCTCCCTTGGCCTTTGCGAGCTCGTCCTGGAGCCGGTTCACCGCCACGCCCAGATCGGCGCCGCTGCGGCGGGCCGCCTGGTTCAGCTCGTCGATCTTGTGCTGCGCCTCGGCGATCTTCTTGTCGACGGCCGCGACCCGGTCCTTGACCACCCGCTCCTGCTCCTCGATCCGGCGCCGCAGGTCCGCGGTGGAACCTTCGAGCTTGTCGAGGCGCTGGGACATGAGCTCGCCCTGCTCGAGCGGGACCCAGCAGGCCGACGCCGCGAGGAGCAGCGCCGGCCCCAGGATTCTGTGCACGCGGAGGAGCATCAGCGGTCGAACACGAAGTCGGCGCGGCGGTTCTTCGACCAGCACTCCTCGTTCGACTGCCGGCACACCGGCCGCTCCTTGCCGAAGCTGACCGTGTCGATCGTCCCACCGACACCAAGGTCGGAGAGGTACCGGCGGGCCGCCTCCGCGCGGCGCGCGCCGAGGGCGACGTTGTACTGCGCGGTGCCGCGCTCGTCCGCGTTGCCCTGGACCGTGACCCGCCTGGCGGGGGCCTCCTTGAGGCAGCCGGCGAGATTCTGGAGCGTGTCCTGCGCGTCGGACGTCAGCGTGGACTGGTCGAAGCCGAAGCGGACGGTGAACCGGGAGGCGTCCCTGCACTCCTCGGGGATCTCGGACCGGCTCACGGGAGCGACGCACTGGCCGTTCTGGCAGGTCTCACCGCCGGTGCAGTCGCGGTCCGAACCGCAGGTGCCGGCGGCCCGCGCCACGCACCGCTCGCCCTGGCAGGTCTGGCCGGGCGGGCAGTCGGCGTCGCCGGCGCACTGGGGCCTCGGCGTGCACTTGTTGTCACGGCAAACGAAGCCGGCCTGGCAGTCGCCGTCCGCGCCGCACTCCTGGCAGCGGCCGTCCACGCACACCTTCCCGAATCCCGCCTGGTCGGCGCAGTCCGCGCTGGACCTGCACTCGCCGTTCGTGGGCCGGCTGGGACAGGCGGTCAACGTGAGGGCGCCAGACACGCAAAGTGCGAGCAGTAGAACGCGACGCATGTATCCTCCGGGTGTATCGGTCGTGTGCCGCGAGCAGGGTACTCGATTCCTATTCCCTCCATTCCCAACGCGTGTCAAAGGATTTCGCTTCCGCATTCCCACCCGGGATTAACATCCGTTCATGTCCGCTCTGGTCCTGGTCGTCGACGACGAGAAGAACATCCAGGTGACGTTGTCGCGCGCCCTCTCCATGGCCGGCTGGTCGGTCGAGACCGCGGGCGGCGGGCGCGAGGCGCTCGAGAAGATCGCGGCGCTCCCCGTGGACGTGGTGGTGATGGACGTCCGCATGCCCGACCTCGACGGCCTCGCGGTGCTGCAGAAGGCCCGCGAGACCCGCCCCGACCTCCCCGTGGTGATCATGTCGGGCCACGGCTCGATCGAGACCGTGCGGAGCGCCTTCAAGCTCGGCGCCTTCGACTACCTCGAGAAGCCGATCACCGAGAAGGACAAGCTCCTCGTCGCGGTGAAGAACGCCCTGGCCATGCAGAGCCTGCGGGCCGAGAACGCGGACCTGCGTCGCGAGGCGGGGCGACTCGAGATGGTGGGGAGCGGTCCGGAGATGCAGCGCCTGTTCGAGATCGTGCGCAGGGCGGCGCCGTCGGAGGGCCGGGTCCTCATCACGGGCGAGAACGGGACGGGCAAGGAGCTGGTCGCCCGCGCCCTTCACCAGCACTCGCGCAGGCGCGAGGCGCCCTTCGTGAAGCTCAACTGCGCGGCGGTGCCGGCGGAGCTCATCGAGAGCGAGCTCTTCGGCCACGAGCGCGGCGCCTTCACCGGCGCGGTGGCTGCCCGCCGCGGCAAGTTCGAGCTGGCCGAGGGCGGCACGCTCTTTCTCGACGAGGTGGGAGACATGCCGGCGGCGATGCAGGCCAAGGTGCTCCGGGTCCTGCAGGAGGGCGAGTTCGAGCGGGTCGGCGGGCAGCAGACGCTCCGCTGCGACGTGCGCGTCATCGCCGCCACCAACAAGGACCTGCCGGCGGAGGTGGAGAAGGGCACGTTCCGCGAGGACCTCTACTACCGCCTCAATGTCGTCCCCGTGCACACCCCCGCGCTCCGCGACCACAAGGAGGACGTGCCCGAGCTCTGCGCGCGCTTTCTCGCCGAGGCGTGCGAACGGAACGGGCGGCGCCCCATGCACCTCGCCCGCGAGGCGATCCTCACGCTCCAGGGGCACGACTGGCCGGGCAACGTGCGCGAGCTCCGGAACCTCGTCGAGCGGCTGGTGATCCTCTGCGACGGCCCGGAGATCGGCGCCGACGACGTGGCCCGCGTCCTCCCGGGCGCGCGCAGGCCGCGGACCGATCGGTACCGGGTTGGGGCGAGCTTCCACGAGCTGGTGGAGGAGGCCGAGCGGGAGATCATCCTCTCCGCGCTGGACCAGAACCAGGGCAACGTGTCGGACACCGCCCGTGTACTGGGGCTCGAGCGCAGCCATCTCTACAAGAAGATGCGCGGGCTCGGCATCAAGCGGGGGACCGAATAGGCGCCCGCCCGGACCGCGTCCCGGCGGCGACGGACGCGTGGCGCAGGCGACACAAGGGCCGCCGGGCGCACGCTCCGTGGCGTTTTCGGCGTGGCACGCCCCCTGCTGTACCCCTCGAAAGAAATGGTTTCCCGCACTTGGCCGAACCCCTCGCCGGGCGCTATCGTTCGGCACCCCGCCGTGCAGACGCCCGCCACCCCTCCCCAGGATCCGCCCGCCCCCGCCGCGGCGGGGTCCGGCGGCCAGGAGAAACGAGTGCCCCGCAAGCCCCGCCGCCGGCTCTGGAAGATCGTCCGCGCCGTCCTGCTCATCGCCGCGGCCGGGATCCTCGGGGTGGCCGCGCTCGTCTTCGCCTGGACCCGCGAGCTGCCCGCCTTCGACACGCTCAAGGACTACCAGCCGCTCGTCTCCACGCGCGTCTACGCGGCGGACGGGACCGAGGCCTTCCAGTTCTTCAGCGAGCGCCGCACCGTGGTGCCGATCCAGGACATCCCCGAGGTCCTGAAGAAGGCGGTGCTCGCCGCCGAGGACGCCCGCTTCTACGAGCACGAGGGAGTGAACTACCTCGCCATCGTGCGCTGCGCGGGGCGCGGAGTCTTGCACGGCGGGATGCGCTGCGGTGGATCGACCATCACCCAGCAGGTGGTGAAGACGTTCCTGCTCTCCAGCGAATGGCGCGTGAAGCGGAAGGTGAAGGAGCTCGTGCTCGCGCCTCGCCTCGAGCAGAACCTCTCGAAGGACGAGATCCTGTACCTGTACCTGAACCAGATCTACTTCGGCCACCTGCGCTACGGAGTCCAGGAGGCGAGCCGGTTCTACTTCGGCAAGGACGTGAAGGACCTCGGCCTCGCCGAGGCGGCGACGCTGGCCGGCATCATCGCGTCGCCGATGAACAAGTCCCCCGTGAACCACCCCGGCGCCGCCAAGGAGCGGCAGCAGTACGTGCTCCGTCGGATGCGGAAGGAGGGCTGGATCACCGAGGCGCAGCTCAAGGCCGAGATCGACCGCCCGCTCCTCACGCGCCCCCCCCCGCCCGAGCCGCCCGGGGCCTGGTACGCCGACGCGGTGCGGAAGGTGCTCGAGGAGAAGTACGGCGTCGAGCGGGTCGCCACGGACGGCCTCGTGGTCGAGATCGCGATGGACCCGCGGCTCCAGCAGTACGCGGAGCTGGCGCTCCAGGCCGGGCTGCGCGCCGTCGATCGGCGGCAAGGGTGGCGCGGCCCGATCCTCCACCTCGAGCCGGCGCAGCTCGAGGGGGCGCTGCCGGTCTGGCGGGAGAAGCTCGGGAGCGTCGATCCCAGGCCGGGGCAGGTGATGGTCTGGGACCTCGGCAAGGTCGATCCCGAGCTGCTCGCGCCGGGCGAGGAGGCGCCCGAGCGGGACGTCGCGCGCATGGCCCGGGCGCGCGTCCTCGCGACCGGCGACGTCTACGCGGGACTGGTCGTGAAGGTCGAGGAGAAGACCGCCGTCGTGGACCTCGGGAACGCCCGCGGCGAGCTCAAGCTCGCGGACGTGACCTGGGCCCGCAAGTGGAACCCGTCCGAGGCCACCGCCGCGCCGAAGAAGATGTCGTCGGTCGTGCGCGCGGGCGACGTGGTGCAGGTGCAGGTCCTGCTCGGGAAGGTCCCGCCGGAGCGGGCGGCGCGGGAGAAGAAGCTGCTCTCGCTGTCGCTCGAGCAGACGCCGCTCGTGCAGGGCGCGCTGGTGGCGATCGACCCCGCGACGCGCGGGGTCCGGGCCCTCGTGGGCGGCATCGGCTACGGGTCCCGAAACCTCTTCAACCGCGCGCTCCAGGCCCGCCGGCAGGCGGGCAGCGCCATGAAGCCGTTCGTCTGGGGCTCCGCCGTCGAGTCCCGGCGGTACACGCCCGGGACGATCGTCTACGACACGCCCGACCTCTACCGCGATCCCTGGGGAAAGGAGTGGAAGCCGCGCAACTACGAGCGCGACTCGTTCGACGGCCCGATGCTGCTCGGCGCGGCGCTCGCCCACTCCAAGAACACGGTGGCGGTGAAGCTCGTCAACGCCCTGGGCGTGGACGCGGTGGTCGACTTCTCGAGGCGTCTGGGGATCGAGTCCGAGCTGCCCCGGAACCTCACCCTCGCCCTGGGCACGGGAGACGTGACGCCGCTCGAGCTGACGAACGCGTACACCTCGATCGCCGCGCACGGCTTCGCGACGCCGCCGGTGCTGATCCTCTCGGTGAAGGACCGGCATGGGAACCTCCTCGAGGAGCACCCTCCGGTGGAGCCGCCGCGCGTGATGCCGGTGGTGGCGCCCGACGCCCTCGACGGCGCCGCGTTCGCGGGCGACACCCCGCCGCCCACCACCGCACAGCCCCCGCCGGACTCCGCCGACCCCAGCCTGGCCGCCCCGTTCTTCGCCATCCCCGAGACCGGCACGCGCCCGGACGTCGCGTACCTGCTCACCTCGATGCTGCGCGAGGTGATCGACTCCGGCACCGCGGCGGCGGCGAAGACGCTCCAGCGCCCCGCCGCCGGCAAGACCGGCACGACGCAGGAGCACCGCAACGCCTGGTTCGTGGGCTTCACGCCCGAGCTCGCCGCCGGCGTGTGGGTCGGGTTCGACGACAACGCGCCGCTCGGCCCCCGGGAGACCGGCGCCATGGCGGCCCTCCCGGCCTGGATCTCCTTCATGCAGGCGGCGCTGGGTGGGAAGCCGGCGAGCCAGTTCGACCTCGTCCCCGGCGTGGAGCAGGTCCGGATCGACGTCGCCACCGGCAAGCTCGCCGGCCCGGACCAGCCGAACGCGCCCTTCCTTCCTTTCATCTCCGGGACCGCTCCGACCGAGTCCGGGGGCTCGGACACCAAGCCGCCCGAGAACTTCTTCATGGATGACCGATGAAGAGGGGGGGGGGGGG
>JAEZXM010000294.1 GCA_023419875.1 Pseudomonadota bacterium
GGCCCAAGCCCGCCGCCCTCGCGGTGCGCGACGTGCTCGCCGGCCCCGTCCCAGGGCCCGATCACTTCAAGAAGTACGCGACCGGTCCGGCCCGCACCGCGCCGCCGTTCCGCGCCACACTCGCCGAGCCCGCACCTTCCGTGGACGCGAAGGCCGGCGACGCGGCCTGGAAGGGCGCGTACGCCTACGCGCTCGCGTTCAACCAGATCGCCGCCGGCGACATGGCCCCTCCCGCCTCGCAGGGCGACATCAAGGGCACGCTGCGCATCGTCTTCCGCGGCTCGAAGCTGTACGGCCTGCTCCGGCGGACCGACGACCGCACCGTCACGGTGCACAAGGACCCCTGGGAGAACGACAACTTCGAGCTGTTCTACCGGCTCGACGGCGCCTGGAAGCAGATCCGCACCATCGCCGGCCAGGACTGGCAGGGCGATCAGCGGCCGCAGCAGGGCAAGGCCGTCTGGAGCGCCGACGGCAGCGTGCTCGAGTTCGAGGTGGAGATGGGGAGCGACCTCGCTGGGCGGACCATCGGCTTCAGCGCCGCGCTCTCCGACAACGACACGCCCGAGCGGGCGGCGCGGAAGTGCCAGCTCTATCCCGTGCCGGGGAACAACACCGGCTGGCAGGGGAAGGGCTACGGCGAGCTCACGTTCCAGGACGGCGCCGGTGGATTCACGGATAGTGACGTCGCCGGCGACGCCATGCCCTTCGCCGCGGGTTCCGCCGCGGCCCCGCCCGCGCTCGACGGCGAACCCTCCGACGCGCAGTGGGCCCAGGCGACCCGCTACCCGTTCGCCTTCGACCAGCTCTCCCGCGAGCAGGCCGTGCCCGAGGGCGTGCCCTTCCCCGGCACGTTCCGGCTGGTGGCGTCGGGCGGCTCGGTGTTCGGCCTCGTGCAGCTCGCCGAGGGCGCGCCTTCGCGGTGGGACGCGGTGGAGGTCGCCCTCGCGCTCGAGGGCACGACCGCCGTGCGGGTTGCAGCGGCCGGCAAGGACTTCGCCGCGGTCGCCGGCGGGCGCCCGGCGCGCGCGGTCTGGAGCTCGGACCGCCGCACGCTCGAGTTCGAGATCCAGCTCGCCGAAGCGCCGTTCGCGGGCAAGCGGGCCCGGTTCGCGATCGCCCTGCTCGGCGCGGCGGGCACCGGCGGGAAGCGCACCTCCGCGCTCGCGCCGTTCCCCGGTTACGCGCGGCTCGAGGACACGAGCGGCGACGATCTCGGCGCGCTGATGTCGCGGAAGGCAGCCGACACGGCGGATCTCGTGCTGCCCTGACGGTGAGAGGCGCCGGAGGGGAGCGATCATCGCGGCACCCCGCCCCTGCCCCGGGGTGAGGGGCAGGGGCGGGAGCCACACCGCTGCCGGTGGGCAGCGCCGGCGTCAGGCGGCTTCGGACTTCGAAGCACCGGCGTTGTCTCCGGTTCCGGCCGCGACTCCGCAATCGCGACCGGATCCGCCTCCGGGGAAGCTCCCGGGAAGCGGCACGGCTCGATCGCCACGACCCCGTGTTGGCCGGGGCGATCGGAGGGACGATAATAGTCAGAAAAGTGAACTTGGAAAGCCGTGATGTGCGGCCTGCTTGGAGCCCCTAGGGGATCTCGATTTAGACCCGGGTCCGGGCCGCGGCTTGCGGGACCGCTCGGGGAGGTGCGAGACTTCGCCTCACAACGAGGAGGCCAAATGCACCGCACCGCGATTGCCGCCGCGCTGCTGCTCCTTTCCTGCGCGACCACCCCGCCGCCTCCGCCCGAGCCAGCGGAGGTCCCCGAAGTCGTCGCGCCGCCGCCCGTCGTCCTGCAGCCGGTCTCGGTCGAGTTCGCGAGCGCCGAGGTCACCAGGGCGGGCGCGAAGCTGACCGAGACGAAGTACTCCGAGAAGGCCGACGACGTGGCCATCAACGCCAAGATCTTCTCCGAGGGGGTCGTCACCATCCTCGGGAACGTCGGGATGGGGAAGGGCTCGTCCTACGGCGGCATCGGCCTCAACTTCAGTATCACCACCGACGGGAAGTCGATCGACGGCCGGGGGTACAAGGCCGTCACCTTCCGGCTCGCCTCGCCGACGCCTCGAAAGCTGCGGCTCCGGATCACGGGCGCCGATCGCACGAAGCGGGACACCGGCTGCTACCCCGTCTACGTGCAGTCCGTCGGCCCGGAGATGAAGGCCTACACCATCCCCCTCTCCAAGTTCCAGGCGGAGAGCTGGTGCGGGTCGAAGGCCGAGCCGGTCCTGGCGACGCTCGGGAACCTGTGGGGGTTCGAGGTGGCGGACAACACCGTCTCCCGTGATCCCACCGCCTTCTCGATCGGGACGATCACGCTCGAGCCCTGAGGGACGGCGACGAGCTGGCCGCGGCTCGGTCGGAACCGCGGAGCACCAAGGCCGCCCTTCGGAGGGCGGCCTTTTCCGTCAAGTACCGATTTAGATGCGGGCCGGGTCGTTTGACCTCATCGCTCCCGGGCGGGATACTCGCTGCACCACACCCCCTTCGACCGAGCTTCCGCAGCGCACGGGAGGAGCTCATGCACCGGTTCCTAATGCGGTCTACTTCCTCGCATCACCACGCAACACGGGCGAAGCAAGCGGCACGGCCGCTCCCGCTTCCATGGAGGTCCGATACCATGCTTCAGACTCTCAGACGGATGATTGCCATCCTCTCCATCGCCGCGCTCGCCGCGCCCGCCGCGTGCGGTGGCGGCGGCGGCGGCGGCGGTGGAGACGTCGACATCCTCGGCGGCTCGGGCAACTTCGAGGGCGAGGCAGACCAGGCGCTCTGGAACGTGATGAGCCCCTCCGGCGCCACCAACGGCGTCGAGCTGTGGGGGGGCTGCGCGAGCGGGAGCACCTGCGCCAACGTCGCGCTCTCGGACTACGGCGACAATGACTACAGCGCCCAGCTCGCCCACTGGGACGCAACCGCGGAGCCGCCGACCTTCAGGACCGTCACGCTCCACCCCGACAAGCAGTACGTGATCAAGATCTGGGCCGCGGCGGAGAAGGCCGGCGACGTGGAGGGCGTCACGTACCCCATCGACGTGTGGCTGCAGGCGCCCGACTACTCCACGACCTACGGCGAGCTCAGCGCCGAGGTCCCGGCGGCGGGTGGGTCGTTCACGAGTGAACCGTTCACCCTCGGCAGCCTCACCGAACCGGTGCAGGCCAACGTGGTCGTCAACATGGGGCCGCAGGCGGTCAACGAGGGCGTGACCTTCCACCTCGACAACTTCCAGATCCTCGAGCAGCCGAAGCCGCCTCCGCCCCCCGGGATCGACCTCCTGGGCGGACTGGGGAGCTTCACCGACGAGACGGCGCAGGCGAACTGGTTCATCAACAAGAGCAGCGAAGTCACCACCCCGGTCAACCTGGAGTTCTCGCCATGCCCCGAGGGCATGGAGGGCGGCTGCGCGGTCGTCAGCGGCGAGACCTTCGGTGGAACCAACTACTACACTCAGCTCTCGTTCGGCGCCGGCGCATGGGAGTCGCTCCCCATCGATCCTGCCAAGAGCTACAGGATCACCATGAAGGCCGCCGCCACCGGATGCACCACACCGGTCACCATCTCGGCCTGGCTGCAGGGCAACTGGGTGAACGCGGGCGGCGATTGGCCGCCGGTCAATGACAACAACTGGAACTTCGCCGTGGGCGCCACCACGGCGGATCTGACCACCGCCAACTTCCCCGGCGTACCACCCTCCAGGGCTGGCGACACCGCCGAGAACGTCCGCCTGGTCATCAATCTCGGTGCCACCACGGGGTGCACCTTCTACTTCGACGACATCCAGGTGCTCGAGCTCGACGAGTAGAAGCGAGAGGTGAGAAGGCGCAGGATGGCGGCCGCGGCGCAGGGGAGGGCCGCGGCCGCCTGCTTCTTGGGAGACCATCTCATGGAGGCAATCACAATGGCCGACGCCTCCAGCAGAAGCCGCGCAGCGCTCCTTCGGCCGGGCCGATCCGTCCAGCACCTCTGTGGGCCTGACGCCGGTCCCATTGACCGCGGCGCGCGTGGCGACGCCCGGCGGGGCGACGCCGCGGCTCGAGTACGACGTGACCCTGTACTCGACCGGCCCGGTGCGGGTCTGGGTCCATCTCTCGCCGCGCAACAACGTCCTGCCCACGCGAGCCGCGGCGAGCGAGGGCCTGAAGTACGCCATCTCGTTCGACGACGAGACCCCGCAGGAGAGGAACATCCAGGTGCTCACGGGCGCGGACGACAACGGGATGAACAACGCCTGGGGCCGCAACACCGGGGACAACGCGACGCGCGTCTACTCGGAGCACACGATCGACGCGCCGGGCCTGCACACCCTGAAGTTCTGGATGGTCGACCCCACCGTCGTCCTCCAGAAGATCGTGGTCGACACCGGCGGGCTGCGCGACAGCTACTTCGGTCCGCCGGAGAGCGCCTTCGTCCCGTAGCGCGGGCGCCCGTTCACGATCGCGCAGGAGTGCTGCTCGACGGATTGACTGATCGGTCCAGTGTGGAAGAATCCATCATCCACAGGCGTGTTCCCGCTGGTTGCCCAAGGTGATGTGAGCATTCACATCGGGCGTCCGGATGTGGGCCCGCGCCGAGTCTCACGCCGGGCGCACTCGAGCCCGGGAGGTCCTGACATGGCACGACGTAATGCGGTCCTGTTCACGTGCTTCATTGCGCTCGCGGCGTGCGGCGGCGGCGGGGGCACTACGTCGCAGTCCACCCTCACCGTGACGACGACCGGCAACGGCGTCGGCACGGTCGCCGGCGCGGGCATCGACTGCGGGGCGACCTGCAGCGCCAGCATCGACGGCGGGACCCGGGTGACCCTGACCGCGACGGCCGAGAGCGGTTCGACCTTCGGCGGCTGGGACGGCGACTGCACGGGCACGGGCAGGACCTGCGCCGTGACGATGTCCGCTGCCCGGACCGTGACCGCCACCTTCCTCGGCCCCCAGCTCGTCATCACCAGGGCCGGGACGGGCGGCGGGACCGTCACCGCCAGCGCGGAGGGCCTCGGCTGCGGCTTTGGCTGCACCGCGTTCGAGGAGGGTACGGTGGTCACGCTGACCGCCGCCGCGACGGGCGACTCCACCTTCTCCGGCTGGAGCGGGGACTGCGCCGGCGCGGAGGCGACGTGCACGGTCACCATGTCCGCCGCGAGGGCGGTCACCGCCACGTTCGCGTTCTTGGGCGGCCCGGTCTGCCACCTGCCGTCGCAGTTCGAGTGGAGCTCGACGGGTCCCCTCGCCGAGCCGCGCTCGGGGTTCGTGTCGCTCAAGGACTTCGCCTACGCCCCCCACGCGGACCAGCACCTCGTCTACATGTCCAACGTCAACACCGCCGGGAGCTACGGCATGGCGTTCGCGCGCTTCGACGACTGGTCGGAGATGGCGTCCGCCGACCAGGTCGCGATCTCGCTCGCCGGGCAGCGGGCCGCGCCGACGCTGTTCTACTTCGCCCCGAAGGACGTCTGGGTGCTGGCGTACCAGTGGGGCGCGAGCCCATTCGTCTACAAGACGTCGGCCGACCCCACGGTTGCCGCGGGCTGGTCGAGCGAGGAGCCGCTCTACTCCACGAGGTTCCCGATAGCGCCGGAAGCGCCGTGGGGGCCGATCGACCAGACGGTGATCTGCGATGCCACGAACTGTTACCTGTTCTTCGCCGGGGACAACGGCAAGATCTACCGGTCGAGCGTGCCGATCGCGGACTTCCCGGGCACGTTCCCGAGAGCGACGACCATCATGAGCGAGGCGACGAACGACCTGTTCGAGGCGGTGCAGGTCTACA
>JAEZXM010000299.1 GCA_023419875.1 Pseudomonadota bacterium
CCTTCGACTCGGGGAAGATGAAGGACGATCCCGAGATCTACGCCGCCTACGCGCTCTACCTCGCGAAGTTCGTCGAGGCGTACCGCGCCGAGAAGATCCCGGGCGAGGCGATCGCGGTCCAGAACGAGCCCCTGATCCTCACCGCCTACCCGTCCTGCAAGTGGGACCCGCCGCAGTTCCAGACCTTCGTCCGGGATCACCTCGGCCCCACGCTCGCGAAGCGGAACAGCGGCGCGAAGGTGATCCTCGGGACCTTCAACATGACGCAGGACGAGCCGATCGCCCGGGCGGTGCTCGAGGACGAGAAGGCGCGCTCCTTCGTGGGGATGCTCGGCCTCCAGTGGGACGGCCTCTCGATCGTCGCCAGGGGCGTGCTCAAGAAGGCACCGGGGCTGCCGATCTGGCACGTCGAGACGGACTGCGGGAATCACCACTGGGAGGATGGCTTCGACAAGGACAGGCCGCAGAACGACATGGACTACGCCGTCACGACCTGGCGGGCCATCCGGCGCTACCTGGCCGGGGGCGCCGAGCTCTACACCCTGTGGAACATCGTCCTCGACGAGACCGGGAAGAGCATCGACGCCAAGATGCCCTGGCCGCAGAACTCGCCCATCGTCGTCGATCGGCAGACGAAGAAGATCACCTTCACGCCGATGTTCCTCGCCTTCCAGCACTGGAGCCGGTTCGCCGTGCCCGGGTCGGTCGTGCTCGAGCCCCGCGGCACCGACGACGCGCTCGCGGTCCTCCGTCCGGACGGCTCCATGGCCGTGCAGCTCCTGAACCCGGACACCTCCGAAGCGAAGGTCCGGGTCCAGCTCGGCAAGAAGGCCTGGGACGCGATCCTGCCGGCCCGCAGCTTCGCGACGATGATCGTCCCCGCCCAGGCGCCTTGATCGCGGCCTTCTCGTCGAAGGAGTCCTTGGGCGGCCGGGGGGACGGGATCGCGAGCTGATAGAAGTGGAGCGCCGCGAGCTTCGCGGTGACCTTGTCGTCCTGCGGGCGCAGGTCGGGCGCTCCGGTCTTCGCCGCCACCGGGAACTGCTTCCGGTCGCGCATCCGCGGATCGAAGAACCGCCCCTGCCCGTGCATCTGCGTGACCGCAACGTAGGCGTTCCAGTACGTGACCGAGCCCCACCCCGTGTACGTGTGCAGGTTGACGCCCGCCAGACCGAACGCCGCGGGCAGGACCGTCGCGCCGCTCTTCCCGTCGGGCCGGAACGCCTTGCCGTCCTGGTTCAGCTCGGCGTCGTACTTCCCGGGGCCCCAGCTCCGGAGGACCTTGCGCACGTCGTCCTGGGAGACGCCGAGGGCCTTCGCGATCGGCTCGACGGTCGGCGCGAGCGCCACGATGGCGCCCACGTCGAGGTCCCGGTTCGGCCACCCATCCAGCCGCCGCCCGATCCCCTTCGCGAACGAGTCGTCCACCGTCGAGTGGCAGAGCGCGCAGGTGATCCCCACGGACACGACCTTCTCGTCGTCGAGCTTCGCCTTCACCCCGACGACGGCGTCGGCGCGAAGGAGCTCGAGCGTCGTCTCCGGGTCGTCGAGGCTCACCGCCCCGTGCTGGAGCACCTCGCGAATGGCCTCGGGAACCTGCCCGACGTCCACCTTCAGCCCGAGCTTCAGCGCCTCGCGCGGCGTGAGCCCCTTGCCAACGCCGCCGTGTTTCTCTCCCGCGATCGCCTGGTGGAGACGGAGCTGCCCGCCCCAGTACGCCTCACTCCCGAAGGTGTCCTGTCGGAAGATCTTCTGCCCTTCCTCCAGCATCTTCCTCGCGTGCTCGTCGATCTTCTCGTCCCACGCCTCGCGGGTGCGCTGCGTCTTGACCGCAGGATCGGTCTTCACGTCCTTCGGGATGTCCAGGCAGGCGCTCATCGCGACGGCGATCCCGGCAATGACTGCTCTCCTGGGTCCCATGGGCTCCTCCACGCAGAGTATGGGCTCCTGTCTAGCGCCTGCGTGCGGAAGCACCTGGGCTCGCGCGGGGAAGACCCATGCATGTCCGGACCGTGGCCCCGAGCAGAACCCGACGAGTGAACCCTGGCCGAAAACCCCCACCAAGCGGGCGATCTCATCGAAACGGATGCCAAACGAGAACAATCGCGTTCCGGCGGCGGTCGTCGCCTCCCCGACCGTCCGCCCGCGGTCGATCCCGGCCCATCCCGCTGCGGAACGCGGCATCCGCGTGACGATGTCTGCCGATTCGTCTCCGTCACCACACGTAGATGCTCGCCCACGGGTAGCCGCCCCCCGAGACGTAGAAGTACGTGGAGCCGTCCGCCCCCGTCCGCCGCGCGGCGGTACGAGCGGCTGGAGGCGATGGCGCAAGAATTCCTGGGCGAGTTCCCGGTATATGCGGGCGATCCCGAGTCGCCCGCGTCGAGCGCCGCCGCCCGCGCTTCCGAACGAGCCAATGCGGCGCTCGAGCGGCGAAAGGCCCAGCTCGAGGCCGAGGCCGACCGATGGGCGCACCTGCAGGGTATTCCGGCGTGGCGAGCGCCGGAGATTGCGTGGGATGAGCTCACCTCCGACCATGACGGTCATCTTTCTCCGGCGGAAGCTGGAGGAAGCCGAGGACCGGCAGATGCGGGCACGGGGTCAGTTCGGCGCCGTGGTTCCGAAGCGCGTCGGGCAACTCCTCGGCGTCGCAATCCAGGCCGTCCGGACCCTCGCCGGGGCGCCGATCTCACCCGGGAGCTGCCTCGCGGTCATTGCCTGGCACTTCCTGGACGTCTGGGGACCGCCATCGAGGCCGAAGACGAGCTCTCAGAAGATCCGGCAGCGCGACGACTGGCAGTGCACGGTGCCCGGGTGCAGCCACTCGGCGGTGCACGCGCACCACCTCGTCTACCTCTCCCAGGGCGGCCACCGCACGGAGCCGGGCAACCAGACCGGCGCGTGCGCCTTCCACCACAAGTGTATCCACGACGGGCGGCTGGAGGTGTACGGCACGGCGCCGGAAGGGCTGACCTGGCTCCTCGGCGGGAAGGTCTTCGACGGGAGGCCGGAGTGAGCCGACCTTCCGCGCCTCGAGCGGGATCTGGGGGAGCGGCCCCCTCATCCCCGTACCCCACCCTGTCAGACCTCCTCGCTAGTGATCGCCCGCGAAGCCTTCCGCCCGGAAGCCCGGGACGGCAGGTTCACACTTCCTCGTGAAAGGACTCGACGATGGCCGTGAAGGTCATGGTGGCCCCGGCGATCGCCAGGGGAGAGCTCGAGAAGCCGAAGACGGCGCGGGCGGCCCAGGCCACGCCGAAGGCAGGCCCGCGCCCGAAGCGGCGCAGATCTGCGGTCTACGACGCCGACGGCAACGAGGTGCTCATCACCCTCATCTGCCTGAAGTGCCAGAAGATCCGGCCGCTTTCCCAGTTCGGGCTCCGCAAGATGGCCGACGGGTCCATCCGGAACCAGCCATGGTGCCGGACCTGCCGGTCCGGCACGGCGGCACGACCTGACGAAGCCGCCGCCGCGGGGGAGTCCTCGGTTTCGGGGGAGTCCCCGCCGCCGTCCGCCCCCGCCGACTCAGCACCGCCGCCGTCGGCCGCGGAGCCGAAGCGCCCTGGCATGGTCGCCGCCGAGGTCGCGGCGGCGCTCTGGGCGGGAAGGCGCTGAAAAACCTCACAGCCGGCGGCCCGACCGATGTGCGCCGGGCGCCGCGCCGCCGGACGCCCTGCCGGGGCATCCGTTTCCGGCTCCTTTCCGGTTCGGGCTCGCTCTAACCTTGCGAGAGCGGTCTGCCGGGTCGCAGGCGAGTCCGCTCCTCGCCCGCTATGAAGGGGGCGACCACGGTGCCGCGGCGGGACCTTCTTCCCAGGACGGAGTGAACATGCCTGAGACCACCCTCAAGAAGACGCTCCTCCAGAAGATCGAGGCCTTCCGTCCCCGCATCCAGCGCCTCAACAAGGAGTTCGGCGAGGTGGTGATCGACAGCGTCACGATCGGCCAGGCGATCGGCGGCGCGCGCGACGTGCGCTGCCTGGTGACGGACATCTCGTACCTCGACCCGCAGGAGGGCATCCGCTTCCGGGGGAAGACCATCCCCGAGACCTTCGCGGCGCTGCCGAAGGTACGGGGCGCCGAGCAGCCGTACGTCGAGGGCTTCTTCTCCTTCCTCCTCACCGGCGACATCCCCACCGCCGAGCAGGCCGAGGAGGTCGCGGCCGACTGGCGCTCCCGGGCCGCGCTGCCTCCGTACGTCGAGGCCGTGCTCCGGGCGATGCCCGCGGACTCGCACCCCATGGCGATGCTCTCCGCGGGCGTCCTCGTCATGCAGCGCGAGTCGGTCTTCGCGCGCCGCCACGGCGAGGGCACCCTCAAGAAGAACGACCACTGGGACCCCATGTACGAGGACGCGATGAACCTGCTCGCGCGCCTCCCCACGCTGGCGGCCCTCATCTACCGGCTCAAGTACAAGGGCGGGAAGATCATCCCGCCGGACCCGAAGCTCGACTGGGGCGGCAACTTCGCCCACATGATGGGCGTCGCCCCGCCGTACGACGACGTCATGCGGATGTACTTCATCCTGCACTCCGACCACGAGGTCGGGAACGTCTCCGCCCACGCCACGCACCTCGTCGCCTCGGCGCTGTCCGACGCGTACTACTCGCTGTCCGCCGGCCTCGACGGCCTGGCCGGGCCGCTCCACGGCCTCGCCAACCAGGAGGTGCTCGCCTGGATCCGCGCGGCGATGAAGAAGCTCGGCGGCACGCCCACGACCGAGGGCATCAAGGCCTTCCTCTGGGAGACGCTCAAGGCCGGACAGGTCGTGCCCGGGTACGGCCACGCGGTGCTGCGCAAGACCGACCCCCGGTTCACCGCCCAGAACGAGTTCGCCCGCAAGGCCATGCCGGACGATCCGCTGTTCCAGCTCGTGAACATGGTCTACGAGGTCGCGCCCGGCGTCCTCACCGAGCACGGCAAGACCAAGAACCCGTGGCCCAACGTGGACGCGCACTCCGGCGTCATCCAGGTTCACTACGGCGTCACCGAGGAGGACTTCTACACGGTGCTCTTCGGGGTCGGGCGCGCCCTGGGCGTGCTCGCGAACATCGTCTGGGATCGCGCGCTCGGCTACGCCATCGAGCGGCCGAAGTCGGTCACGACCGACATGCTCGAGAAGTGGGCCGCGGAGGGCGGGCGGAAGGCGTAGCGTCGGGCCGCCTACTGCGCCGCCGCCGGCGGCGGAGGCGGCGCAGGGGGCGCGACCGCCGCGGCGGTGCGGGTGACGGTGTTCCCCAGGAGTGCCGCCTCGAGCCGCGTCCGCTCGCGGTCGAAGTCGGCGCGCGCGCCGGGGTCGAGCGATGCCCGGCGCACGGGCTGCGTCTCGAACGGATCGAGGACCTGCCCACCCGCGCCCTCGAGCTGGTAGTGCAGGTGCGGGCCGAAGGAACGTCCGCTGTTCCCGGAGCTGGCGATCTGCTCGCCCTTCCGGACGCGCCGCCCCGGCACCATGTCCCGCGGCAGCTCGTCGAGGTGCAGGTAGAGGGCGCGGAGGCCGGTCTCCGGATCGCGCACGTCGAGGCAGTTCCCGTTGCCGGCGAAGTTCCAGTTCCGCCGCGCGATCACCCCGTCGAAGGTGGCGAACACGGGGGAGCCGACCGGGACACGGAAGTCGACGCCCCTGTGCCGCCGGCCGTCGCGCAAGAGCGAGGTGACCTGCTCGTACTCACCGATGGGCGCGTCCACGAGCCGCTCCTCCACCTCGGTGCCGTCGGCCCGGTAATACCGCGCCCAGCGCGCGCCCGGCACCTGGAACCGGTAGGCGGTGATCACCGCCGAGAGCTTCTGCGAGTCGTAGCGCAAGGCCTCGACCACGGGCTCGGCGGCGCCGAGCTCCGAGACCGCAACCCCGCCCGGCGGACGGTAGACGACCTGGAGCGTGTCGCCGCGCCGGCCGTCGCGGGAGACGCGGAGGTCCCACACCAGGAGCCGGTTCACCACCTGGGTGAGAGGCTCGGCCAGGCCCCGGTCCGACGGAGGCAGCGCGGCGGTGATCGCGTCCTCCAGGGGGCCGGCGAGCGTGAGCGTGAGCCGGCGCGGAGCGGGCGCCTCGACAGGGGCGAGCGCGCCGGGCGTTCCCGGCAGCGGCTCGACCGCGGTCACGGGAGCCTGTCCTGTCTGGCTTGGAGCGGCAGGAATCGATGTCGTCTGGCCGGCGGGGGCGACGGTGGACGCCGGAGCACCCCCGACGGCGGCGCCGCGCGACAGGGTGATGGGCAGCCGACCACCGGGCGCCGTCCAGCGTCCGGCGAGAAAGCCCACGAGGAGGAGGGTGACCCAGAAGAACGTGAGGAGAAGGCGGCGGCCGCCTCGTGGGCGGCGGCGGCCCTTCCGCGCGAAGGGCGGAGGATCGAGCGAGACGGTGACCATCGGGGCTCCAGGGGCTCGGGTGCTTCGTGAAGCGAAACCCACGAGAGCGAGCGAGTGTTCCGCCCGTCTCCGAGCGTCACCCTCAGAAGCTGAACCGCTCCACGACCCCCTCCGTCCACGCCAGCACCGTCGGCCAGCCGATCACGGCGTCGAGCGCCCGCTCGGCCGCTTCCAGCGAGACCTTCTCCTCCACGGCGCTCGCGCTGCACGCGACGAGGCGACACCCGCTCTCGCGCGCCTGGTGGAGCAGGCCTCCCGGCTCGTCGGCGGGCTCGCCGTGCGCCGCCACCACCGCCGGCACGGCGGCGCCGAACAGGAACACGTCCACGCGGGCGCCCATCGACGCCGCCGCGAGGGCGCAGGAGCCGGCGAGCCGCAGGGAGCGCTCGTCGCCGTGGGAGAGGAAGACCACGACGCGCCGTTCGGGCATACCGCCCTTTTACGCGACGCCGCTCTGCTCTGCTATAAGACGGCCCTTCGACTTCGCGGCCGCCTCGGGGCGGCCGCTACGCTCAGGACAGGCCCGCATGGCGGAAGAGAACAAGCCCGCGAGACCCGGCCCGGTGGTGATCCGCAAGGGCCAGCTCCACCCGTCGCCCAAGGCGAGCTCGGGGGACGGTGGGACCGCTCCGCCGGACGCGCCCGCGGCCGAGGCGCAGCCCGGGGCGTCCGCGCCGGCGCGAGC
>JAEZXM010000300.1 GCA_023419875.1 Pseudomonadota bacterium
GTCCTGGAGCCCTCGGACGGACGCGCGCTGGCGTGGGTGGGCGTGGCGCTCCTCGCCGCAGCCGCGGTGGCGGTGATCTTCCCGCGCGCCGCCCTCGTCCCGGTGATCGCGCTCCAGCTCTGGTTCGGCGTGACGCTGCTCGCGCAGGCGATCCGGGTGCGGCGCCGGCGGGGCGCTACTCCCCCCGCCCCGACCCCGCCGAAGGCCGACCGGCCCCGACCGTCTCCGACCCCACGATGAGCCCCACCACCTCGTCCGGCGAGGTCTCCCGGACGAGCCGCTCGCCGACCTTCACGCCGCGGCGCATGACCGCCAGCCGGTCGGCGACCGCGAACACGTCGTACATCTGGTGGCTGATGATGATGATCCCGAGGCCCTGGTCCTTGAGCGTCCGGACGAGGTCGAGCACCTTGCGCTGCTCGGCGATGCCGAGGGCAGCGGTGGGCTCGTCCATGATGAGGACCTTGGCCTTCCAGTAAATGGAGCGGGAGATGGCGACCGCCTGGCGCTGGCCGCCGGAGAGCGTCCGGATCGTGGCGCGGAGCGAGGGGATCTGGATGTCGAGCCGCTCGAGGACCTTCTGCGCCTCGTCCCGCATCGCGGCGTCGTCGAGCACCGAGAGACCGAGCCGCCGCTTCAAACGCTCCCGCCCGAGGAAGATGTTGGCTCCGACGTCGAGGTTCTCGGCGAGGGCCAGGTCCTGGTAGATGGTCTCGATCCCGGCGGCGAGCGCGTCGCGCGGGGTCCGGATGGCGACCGGCCGCCCCTCGATGCGGATCTCGCCGGCGTCCGGCGGGTGCACGCCGGAGACGATCTTGATGAGCGTGGACTTCCCGGCGCCGTTGTCGCCGAGGAGCGCCAGCGCCTCGCCCGCGCGGACGCCCACCGAGACGCGGTCCACCGCGGTGAGCCCCCCGAAGCGCTTCACGACGTCGCGCGTCTCGAGCAGGTACTCCATCGCGGCCTCCTTCACTTCCGGTTCTCAGGCAGCCAGCGCTCCACGATCACCGCCGCCACCAGGATCACGCCCACCAGCACGTACTTGTCGAAGGTGGGCGTCCCGCGCATGCGGAGCCCGAGCTCGAGCACGGCGATCACCAGACACCCCGCCACCGTCCGGCCGACGGTCCCCGAGCCGCCGAACATCGAGGCGCCGCCGATCATCACCGCGGCGATCGAGTCGAGCAGGCTGGCCGCGCCGGCGTCCGCCTTTCCGGAGACGTACTTGAGCGCGTAGGCCAGGCCGGCGAGGGAGGCGAGGCCGGCCGAGAGTGCGTAGACCGTGAGCAGGCGGCGGCGCACCGGGATGCCGGCGCGGATGGCGGCGTCGCGGTTTCCGCCGATGGCGTACAGGTGCCGGCCGAAGCGGGCCCGGGAGAGGACGAACCAGAGGATCCCGATCACCACCGCGGCCAGGACCACGATCAGGGGGACGATCTCCCAGACCGCCGTCCCGCGCTCCACCTCCGGGCGCCGGAAGAACGAGAGCCCGGCGCCGGGCGCCCAGTAGAGGAGGTGGCCGCTTCCCACGTCGGCGGCGAGCTGCGGCAGCCCCATCGCGTAGACGCCCCCGATCACCAGCTCCGAGACGCCGTGGCAGACGCCCAGCATCGAGAAGGTGGCGATGAACGGCGGGACGTCGAGGTAGGCGACGAGCCACCCGTTCACGAGCCCCGGCAGGATCCCGATGAGGAGGGTGAGGATCGCACCGAAGACGAGCGCCGCCGCCGGCGGGAGCCCCGCGCCGGCGAGGCCGCTGATGAGCTTCGTGCTCACGATCGAGGCGAACCCGAGGACGTAGCCCACCGACAGGTCGATCCCGCCGGTGACGATCACGAACAGCGACGCCATGGCGAGGAGGAAGATCTCCACCCCGTAGAAGAGCAGGATCTGGAGCGAGTTGGGGCTCGCGAACCCCTGGGCGGCGAAGCAGAAGAAGAGCGTCTCGAGGGCGAGGAAGGCGAAGAGCCAGCGCTCGGCGAGGAGCGCGAGGATCCGCCGCCGGGTGGGCTCGACCGCGATCGCGCCGGTGCCGTCCATGGCGTTCACCGCAGGTCCGGGAAGAGCCGGTCGATCACCACGGCGACGATCAGCAGCACGCCGACCGCGATGTACCGGTAGAAGGGCTGCACCCCGGAGATCGCCAGCCCGTTCTGGAGGAAGGCGAGCACGAGGACGCCCACCGCCGAGCCCAGGATCCGCCCCTTGCCGCCCGAGAGGCTGGCGCCCCCGATCACCACCGCCGCCACCGCGAACAGCTCGTACATCGCGCTGAACGTGGTGTAGTTGCCGATGCCGGTCTGGAAGACGTTGAAGGCGCCGCCCAGGCCGGCGAGCCCCGAGGCGAGCACGTAGATCCAGACGAGGTGCCGCCGGACGTCGATCCCGGCGCGGAGGGCGGCGTCCATGCTGCCGCCGATCGCGTAGGTGTGCCGGCCGAAGCGGCCGCGCCGGAGGACGAACGCCAGCGCCGCGAGCACGACGGCGACGAACACGAACGAGAACGGCACGAGCCGCCAGACCTCGCGGATGCGCCCCTCGGGGAAGCCCGCCGGCAGGCCGAGGAAGGAGACGAACTCGCCGGGGAGAAGGTAGACGAGGTATCCGTTCCCGATCCGCGGCAGCTCGCCCGGAAGGCCCGAGACCGGGAACCCCTGGCTGAGCTTGAGTGCGAGGCCGTTGGCGATCCCCCACATCCCCAGCGTGGCGATGAAGGGCGGCACGCGGAACCGCGTGATCACGAGCCCGTTCACCAGCCCGGGGAGGAGCGAGAGGACGATCGCGCCCGCGGCGCCGAGGGCGATCACCGCGCCCGTGGGGAGGCCCGCCGCCGCCAGGATCTGCATGAGCTTCGCCGCCATGACCGAGGCGAGGCCGGCGACGAAGCCGATCGAGAGATCGATGCCGCCGGTGATGATGACCAGGGTCTCGGCGGCGGCGAGGAGCAGGGGGAGCGTCTGGAGGTGGACGACGTGCTGGAAGTTCCCGACCGAGAGGAAGTTCCTGCCGGTGAAGCTGAAGGTCACCAGCATGAGCAGCAGGAACCAGGCGGACCAGTTGCGCGCCAGGATCCGGCCGGCCCGCGACTCGAGGAACCCGCCGCCGCGGGGCCCGGCCGGGAGGTCCGCGGCGGCGCTGGTCGATCCCTGGTTCACTTGTAGATGAACGCCTGCATCTTCGGATCGTCCACGTTCTCCCGGGTGAAGAACTCGAACCCGGGGATGACCTTCTTCGGGATCTTCACGTTCTTCTTGTCCTTCAGGTACTTCACGCCCCACTCCACCGACAGCGCGCCCATCTCCGCCGGCTTCTGGGCGAGGACCAGGTCCACCTGCCCCTTCTTCAGCGCGGCGATGAGCTCCTGGGTCGCGTCCCAGGAGGCGATCTTCACCGCGCCGGTGAGGCCGGCGTTGACGACCGCCTGGTACGAGCCCTGCGCGGAGAAGACGTTGGTCCCGAAGATGCCGACGATGTCCTTGTCCCGCTGGAGCGCGGCGAGGGTCTGCTCCTGCGCCTTCTGCTGGACGTCCTGGCACCACTCCACGCCGACGAGCTTCATCTTCGGGAACTTCTTGAGCCCCTCCTTGAAGCCCTTCACCCGCCCCTGCACGGACGAGGTGTCCGGGTTGGTCGCCTCCACGAAGACCTTGCCCTGCTCGCCGACCAGCTTCGCGAGGTGCTCGGCCATGAGCCGGCCGCCGAGCTCGTTGTCCGAGCCGATGTACGAGAGGGGGAAGGAGTAGTCGCTCTTCCTGGAGTAGTCGCCGTCACCGAGGAAGGTGTCCACGGTGATGATCTCCACGCCCTTCTCGTAGATGGCCCTGAGCGGCGCCTTGAGCGCGTCCGTCGAGGTGGGGGCGATGAGGAGCAGATCGAACTTCTGGCGGGCGATCGTCGCCTGGAGGATGGGGATCTGGTGCTCCGGTCCCCACGCCTTGGGGTACTCGGCCACGACGAGCGCGGCGCCGAGCTCGGCCGCCTTCGCCTTGATGCCCTTCTCCATCGTGAAATAGAACGGATCCGCCACGCCGGGCATGAACAGGATCTTCGGCGCGGCCGTGACCGGCCCCGGCAGGGCAGCGCCGAGCGCCAGGAGCAATCCGACCAACGAAGTCTTCTTCATGGGGATTCCCCTTTCGATGATGTACTGCGCGTCAATAGACTGCCTCAGCCTGCGCGAGCCGAGGCGGACCGTCTCGTGTCCCGACCCACCGGGGCCTTCTCTCCGAAGACACGGGCGGCCCACATCTCCTCTATGAATCGCCTCGGGCACGGACACGGGTGAGACATGGCCGGCGAGCGGCAGGCGATCCAGGCGGCGCTGGACCAGGGCGAGGGCATCCTCCGGCTCCTGCCGACCTGGGTGCCGCGCGCCTTCTGCGTCCCGGGGAAACGGCTCAAGCTGCATCCGTCTGATTGGTACGCGTTCGGAGCGGCGCGCGGCGGCATCGACGAGCGCTGGCTCGCCTCGACCGCGAAGGCCGACAACGGTCCGGTTACGCTGCCCGACGAGGGGCTCTCCTACGTGCTGGTGCCCGGAGGCTCACCCTCCCGTGTCCTGCTCCGGGAGGCGATCGAGCTCTGCGGCGACGAGCTGCTCGGCCCCGAGGTGATGCGGCGACACGGGGGCTGGACGATGTTCGCCAAGTTCTTCGACAACCAGCAGCCCCTCCCCTTCCACGTCCACCACGACGACGCGCGCGCCGCGGAGATCGGGCAGAAGGGAAAGCCCGAGGCCTACTATTTCCCGCGCCAGCAGAACACCCACGCCGGCTGGTTCCCGTACACGTTCTTCGGGCTCGACCCCGGCACGACGCCCGACGACGTGAGGCGCTGTCTCGCGCGCTGGAACGAGGGTGACAACGGGATCCTCGATCTCTCGCGCGCCTGGCGGATCCGGCCCGGCACGGGCTGGGACGTGCCGCCCGGCGTGCTGCACGCGCCTGGCTCCCTCCTCACGTACGAGCCCCAGCGCGCCTCCGACGTGTACGCGATGTTCCAGTCGCTCGTCTGGGACGCGGTCATCCCGGAGACGTCGCTGTGGAAGGACCTGCCGCCGCGGAAGCGCGGGGATCTCGACGCCGCGCTCTCGCTCCTCGACTGGGAGGCGAACGTCGATCCTCGATTCCACGAGCACCGGTTCATGCCGCCCAGGCCGGTGCGCCCGCTCGAGGAGATGCGCGCCGGCGGCGCCGAGGAGCTGTGGATCGCCTACAAGTCGGAGTGGTTCTCGGCCAAGGAGCTCACCGTCCTGCCCGGACGGACCGCCGTCGTGCACGAGGAGGGCGCGTACGGCGCGATCGTGATCCAGGGGCGGGGCCAGGTCGGGCCGCTCGAGGTCGAGTCACCGGCGACGATCCGGTTCGGCGAGGCGACCCGCGACGAGCTCTTCGTGACCGCCGAGGCGGCCCGGCGCGGCGTCCGGCTCGTGAACGAGAGCCCGTCCGAGAGCCTCGTGCTCCTCGAGCACTTCGGGCCGCGGGCGTGAGCGGGGCCGCGGATCGGCGGTTCAGCCCCCGCCCGCCCCCGGAACCTCCCGCCCTCCGAGCCGCGCGAGCAGCCCCTGGAGGCGCCTGCGGCTCACGGGCAGGCGCGTCCCGCTCCGCATTCGCACCTCGCCGTCGCCCATGATCATCGGGACCTCGAGCACGTGCTCGAGGTTCACGATCGCGGCCCGGGAGATCCGGAAGAAGTGGGCGGCCCCCAGGCGGCCCTCGAGCACGTTGAGCGTCGGCGCCATCGCGAACTGCTCGCCGGCGGTGTGCAGCGAGGAGCTTCCGTCCTCGGAGGAGAAGTACTCCACCTCCGCGCGCGGGACGACGCGGAACCCCTTGCCCGCCCGGACCAGGAAGCGGTCGTCGCCGAGCCCCGCGGCGTGCGCGACGCCCTCCACCGCCGCGTCCCAGACCTGCGCCGGCGTGGACCGAAGGCGGTCCAGCGTCTGCGCGAGCCGCGGCCGGGTGACGGGCTTCAGGAGGTAGTCGAGCGCGTGCAGCTCGAACGCCTCCACCGCGTACTGATCGTACCCGGTGCAGAAGACGATCTTGGGGCGGGGCGATGCCATGGAGCGGACCACCTCCAGCCCGCCCGCCTTGGGCATCTGGATGTCCAGGAACACCACGTCCGGGCGCAGCTCGAGGATCCGTTGCAGCGCCTCCTCCCCGTCGCGCGCCTCGCCCACGACCGTCACGTCCGGGAAGGGCGCCAGGAGCTTCCGGAGCCGGTCGAGGGCCAGGTCCTCGTCGTCCACGAGCAGCACGTTCATCATGCGATGCTCCGCACCTCTGAAGGAGGGGCGAGGAGGAGCGGCAGCTCCACGCCCGCCACCGTCATGCCCGAGGCCTCCTCGCGCGCGAGGACGAGCGCGGCGTCCGCGCCGAAGTGGCCGCGCAGGCGATCCTGCACGCTCCGCAGGCCGAGGCCGGCGGTTCCGAGCGCGGCGGCGGTGCCGCCCGAGAAGCCGGGGCCGTTGTCGCGCACCTGGATCCGGAGCCGCCTGCCGACGTGCTCCGCGCGCACCTCGACGATCCCGCGGCCGGCCACCGCCGAGATCCCGTGCTTCACCGCGTTCTCGACCAGCGTCTGGATGATCATCGCCGGCACGACCGCCTCGCCCGCGTCCGGCTCGACCACGACGTTCACGCCGAGGCGCCGCCCGAACCGCGTCGCCTCCAGGTCCAGGTAGCAGCGCACGAAGGCCAGCTCCTCGTCGAGGCGAACCCACTCGTGCTCCGAGCGGCGGAGCGTGTAGCGGAAGACCTCCGCCAGCCGCTCCACCGTCACCTCCGCGCGGTCGGGCTGCTCGCCGATCAGGGCGGCGATCGAGTTGAGGGCGTTGAACAGGAAGTGCGGGTTGATCTGGGCGCGCAGCGCCTTCAGCTCGGCGCGGCTGGCGTGGAGGAGGAGCTCCCGCTCGCGCCGCTCCTGCTCCAGCTTCTTCTCCCGCAGGCGCAGGTTCTCGAGGGCGAACCCCAGCGCCTCACCGAGCGATGCGAAGAGGCGCTGGTCCTCGGAGAGGAAGGGCCGGCTGCCGGGCGGGGTGGCGATCCGCATGGTCCCGAGGATCGCGCCGCGCGAGAGGATGGGGACCTCGAAGAAGTCCGGGGGGCTCCCCGCGAACGACGCCGCGTCCCCCGCCCCGAGAACGATGCCGACCTCCCGCCGCTGGGCCGCGCTCCGCCCCTGGCTGGGGAACACGGAGGCCAGGCGCTCGCGGGCGACCGCGAGGAGCTCGGCCTCGCTCGTGGCGGCGCCCACGCCGGCGAGGAAGAACCGGTGCGCCTCTGGGGGCGAGAGCTTTCGTCCGAGGAACCAGTGGTCGAGGCGCGAGGTCACCCAGGAGTTGACCACCGGTGCGAGGAGCACGATGGGGAGGGCGGTGAGCGGGAACACCCAGCTCCCCATCCACCCCTGGTTCGAGGTCCAGAGCCAGGGGGTGACGAAGTCGAAGTAGACGGTGAGCGCGACCAGCGCGGCGAGGGAAGCCACCCCGCGCTTCGCGACCACGTCGAAGAGCACCGCCCGCTCGTGGAAGTACGTGGCGGCGAGGAGGAAGGGGATCGGGAGCGCCCACAGGGCGAGATCCCAGACCTGACGCATCTCGCCCTCCGCCCCGAGCTGGAGCACCGAGGTGGCGATGGCGGCGCACAGGAGGACCAGGTACGTGCGCCGTTCCGCGGCCGGCCCGGTGAGACCGCCGCGGCGGCCGGCCAGCAGCACCATGCCGAGGCTCACCGTGGAGGAGCCCAGCATGAG
>JAEZXM010000316.1 GCA_023419875.1 Pseudomonadota bacterium
TGCGAGCTCTGCGAGCATGGCGCGCGCGGGCTCGACCGCCGCCACCTCGAGGCCGCGGGCGGCGAGCGGGATCGCAAGGTGGCCCGCACCCGCGCCGAGGTCCGCCACCCGCGCGCCCGCTCCACCGGCGAGCGCGGCGAGACGGTCCGCGAGCGCCGCCGGGTAGGGCGGGCGCGCCCGGTAGTCCTCCGCGAGCCGGTTGAACACCCAGCGGCGATCGTCGGACGGCGAGAGGTGGTCGCGGCGCGACATGCGTGGGGGGTCGGGCCTCGGGCCTCAGGGGTACGATCCCCGGCGAGACGCCTTCTTCTCGCTGCGGCGCTTCTTCTCGGAGAGGCGTCGCTCCTTCGCCGCTCGCCCGGGTCTCGTCGGCCGGCGCACCTTCGGCCTTCGCGAGAGCGGCGCGAGCGCGGCCCGCAGCCGCTCGAGCGCCGCGCCGCGGTTCTGCGCCTGGCTCCGCCGCTCGGTGGCGGTGACGGTCACGCCCGTGGGGCGATGCACCAGGCGCACCGCGCTCGCGGTCTTGTTCCGGTGCTGGCCGCCAGGGCCCCCGCCCACGAAGAACGTCTCGTCGCACTGGGCGAGAAGATCGTCGTCCGCCTGCGCGAGCGCACGCCGCGCAGCCTCACGGCGGAGCTCGATCGAGCTCTGGGAGGATCGCGGTTCCATGTGCACGCAGCTGCCTTCCCTGAAGCCTGGGATCCGAAGCCTGAGGCCTTCCTCCCTCAGCTCCCGTACCACCGCCGGACCGGCTCCTCCGGTCCCCGGGCCGGGATCGCCTCGACCAGCCCGGCGGCCACGAGGCGCCCCAGGGCGGCGCGGATCTCGGCGCCGGATGCGCCCGACGCCTCGAGCGACCGGGTGAGATCCGGGAGCCCGCGCGTACGCTCGAGCAGCTCGCCGAGGAGGACGCCGTCGGAGGGCTCGACCTGCCGCGGCGCCGCCCAGGCGGACAGGGCCGCATCCAGCGCGGCGCGGCTCTGCCCGCGCGCCGAGAGCACGGCCGTCCGGTGGGCCTCCTGCGCCTCGCGGCCGGCGAGCGACAGCGAGAACTTCTGCCCGCGGGGCCAGCGCGGCCCGGCGTTCAACTTGCCTGAAAACATGAGGTGATATCCGCCCGACCGGCTCGCCTTGTCAACGAGGACGGCGGGGCGCCGCTTCGTGAACGACGAGACATGCAGGGAGGGGTGGGGCCCCGAAGGCTCCGCCAGCAGGGCGGGGCGGCACGCTGCGTGTCGATCGACCGCCCGCTCGCCTGTGCGTTTGCCTTCCGGGCCGGGGCCCGCGAAACTAGGGACTCCCATGGCCACCTCGCCCGTCGCGCTCGCGCTGGCCGCCGCCCTCGTCGCGGCAGGTGCCCCGCCCGCGCAGCAACCGCAGCAGACGCCGGCCGCCGCCCCGGAGACGGCGGCGGAGCGTGAGACCCCGGAGGTGATCATCCGGCGGTGCATGAACGCTTATGGCGGCAGCCGCGCCCGGGTCCGGCTCGGGGCGGTGCGGGCGGTCGGCAAGGTCTCTTCGGGGCTCCACCCCGGCGAGATCGGCACGTTCTCCCGGACGTTCGTGCGCGGCCGCGGGGTGCGGGTCGAGGTCGGGTTCACAGGCAGTGCGCCGGAGGTGCGGATCCTCGAGGGCGCGCGCGCCTTCCGCTACGGCGAGCCCGCGCCCAGGCCGGTGCTGGCCGCGCTCCAGCTCGAGGCGGCGCGCCTCGACCTGCCGGCCCTCCTTCAAGACCGGGAGGCGGAGGTCCAGGACCAGGGCGAGGTGGAGCACGAGGGGCGCAAGCTGCGCGTGCTCGGGCTCGAGCTCTCCGCCGGCACGCGGATCGAGGCCGGGATCGACCCGAAGTCCGGCCGGATCCTCTACGCCCGCGGCCTCTCGCCGAGCGGGCCGCGGGAGCTCGAGGTCTTCACCGTCTTCCGCGACTTCCGGATGGTGGACGGCGTCCTCTTCGCCTTCCGCGAGGAGGGCTACGCGAACGGCGAGCCCACCGCGGACGTGGACCTCTCCGCGGTCGAGCTGCTGGAGGAGGCGCCGGAGGGCGCGTTCGAGCCGTAGGAAGGCCGGAACCGCTATTCCCCGATCCGCACCAGCCGGACGAACGGCGCCTCCCGGTCGAACTCGCCCGTGAGATCGACCTCGCAGTGGAGCGCCCAGTCCGCCTCGCCGGCCTCGTCCACGATCCGCTGCACCGCCTCCCAGCGGCGCGGCCCGAGCTCGCGCACGAAGGTGTTGTGCGGCCGGCGCGCGGCGGGGGTGACGTCGATCCGCTCGTGCGCCTCCCAGTACGGCTCCATGGCCTTCGCGAGCTCCTCCGGCGTCCAGGCGGAGCCCGGCGCCAGCGCGGCGGCGGCCGCGGCGTGGTCCTCGCGCGCGAGGGCCACGAGGAGCGCGTGCAGCTCGTTCCGGAGCCGCGCCGCGAACCCCCTTGCGTCGGCCCACGGCGGCGGCGGCCCCAAGGTCTCGGTGACCGCAGCGCGCGGATCGACGGCGCGCGCCTGGTACGCGGGGTCGCGCATCTTCTCCCACTCGTCGACGAGCGAGGAGTCCACGCCCCGGACCGTCGCCCGGAGAAAGGCGATGACGTCGAGGACCTCGTCGGTCCGGTAGCTCTCGGGGACCGTCTGGACGAGCGTCTTGTACGTCTCCGAGAGATAGCGCAGCAGGAGCCCCTCGGAGCGCTGGAGCTCGTACTCGCGAACGTAGTCGGCGAAGGTCATGAACCGCTCGATCATGTCGCGCGCGATCGACTTCGGGCGGATGTTCTCGTGCCCGACCCAGGGGTGCTTCGCCGCGAACTCGTCGAAGGTGGCGTAGACGAAGTCGCGGTTCGGCTTCGGGTACTCGACCTTCTCGAGCTCCGCCATCCGCTCGTCGTACTCCATGCCCTGCGCCTTCATCTCCGCGACGGCCCGGCCCTTGGCGCGATCGAGCTGCTTCCAGAGGACGACATCGGGGTCCTCGAGGATCGACTCGACCATCGAGAGCACGTCGAGCGCGTAGGTCTCCCGCTCGACGGGGATCTTCGGCAGCGTGTCCAGGAGGTAGAGCGCCAGCGTGTGGAACAGCGAGAAGTCCCGCTGCAGGCCGGGCGCGGTCCGGACGTACGCGCCGCGGTACCCCTCGATCCGGTGCACGGTCACGAGCCCGGCCGCGCGCAGAGCCCGGAACCGCTGGGCGGCGGTGCGCCGGTGGCGCGAGCGGACGTACTCGTTGCCGTGCGAGCGGCCGACGATCTCGACGAGCCGTCCGTAGCCGCCGCCGAGCTGAGTGGTCTCGCTCTGGAGCAGGTTCACGAGCAGCCCGAAGGTGACCTCGAACCGGCTCTCCATGGGCTCCGGAGGCTTCTCGCGCAGCCGCTCGAAGGTGGCGCGATCCCAGTGGACGTAGCCCTTGGCCGGCGGCTGCTTCTTCACGACCTTCTTCCCGGCGGCGGCCTTCTCCGAGAGCTTCTTGTTCTCGATGACGTGCTCGGGCGCCTGGGCGACCACATACCCATGGTCGTCGAACCCCTTGCGTCCCGCCCGCCCGGAGATCTGGTGGAAGTCGCGGGCGGAGAGGATCGCCGTCTTCTCGCCGTCGAACTTGCAGAGCTGGCTGAAGAGCACGGTGCGGATGGGGATGTTCACGCCCATGCCGAGCGTGTCCGTGCCGGAGACCACCTTGAGGAGCCCGCCCTGGGCGAGCTTCTCGACGAGCAGCCGGTACCGGGGGAGCAGGCCCGCGTGGTGGAGCCCGATCCCGTGGCGGAGGTAGCGCTGAAAGTCCTTGCCGTACGGTGAGTCGAAGCGGACGCCGGCGAGCGCCTCGGCGATGCGGGCCTTCTCCTCCTTCGAGGAGAAGTTGGCGGACATCAGATTCTGCGCCTGCTCCGCCGCGGCCCGCTGGGTGAAGTTGACGAGGTAGACGGGCGCCCTGGCCGCGGAGACGAGGTCCTCGATCGTCTCGGGGAGCGGCGTCTCGCGGTACTCGAACTCGAGCGGCACCGGCCGCACCGCGCCGCGCACCGCGGCGACGGGCCGGCCGGTGAGCGCGGCGAGCGAGGTCTCGACGGTCTCGGTATCGCCCAGGGTGGCCGACATGAGCAGGAACCGCGTGCGGGGGAGCGCGAGGAGCGGCACCTGCCACGCCACGCCCCGCTCGCGATCGCCGTAGTAGTGGAACTCGTCCATCACCACCGCGTCGGCACGCGGCGCGGCCTCGCGGACCGCCAGGTTCATGAGGATCTCGGCGGTGCAGCAGACGAGGGGCGCGTCGCGGTTCACGGCGGCGTCGCCGGTCATCATGCCCACGCGATCGGGCCCGAAGAGCCGGCAGAGCTCGAAGAACTTCTCGTTGACGAGCGCCTTGATCGGGCAGGTGTAGAACGAGCGCTGCCCCGCAGCCATCGCCTGGAAGTGGAGGAACGTGGCGACGAGCGACTTGCCCGATCCCGTCGGCGTCGCCAGCACGAGATGGGAGCCGTCGAGGAGGTGGAGGATCGCCTCCTCCTGGTGCGGGTAGAGCGCGAGCCCCGTGGAGCCGACCCAGGCGACGAAGCGGTCGAGGATCTCGTCCTGCGCAAGCGCCGCGCCGGGCGGCGGCAGGAGTGCGGCCAGGGGCGCCTCGGCGGGTGTGGGCTGTGGTCGCATCGCGGAGATCTCGTACCGCGTGCCGCAGGGGAGCGCCAGGGCCGCGCGGTGCCGCCGCGGGCATGCGGCCGCAGGCTGGCGCCGCGGCGGAGCCTGAAGCACAATCCCGCCGCCGGCGCTCGCCGGATCCATGAACGCCAGCGCCCGCCACGACCCTCGCTACGACTGGTACGGTGTCCTCCTCGGCCTGGGGCTGCCGCTCGTCGGCACCGCCATCGAGGCGCTTCGCATCTGGGGCTCCCTGGCGCCGGACGCGCTCGTGAAGGCGCACGCCGGCCAGCCGCTCCTCTGGATCATGGACACGACGCCGATCGTGCTGGGCCTGCTCGGGCGGATCATCCGCGTGCAGCAGGCGACGGTGGTCCGGCAGAGCGAGGCGCTCGTGTCCGTCGAGCAGGCGCGGCGCGAGGCGTTCGAGGGCACCGCCGACAAGCTCTTCCACATGGCCCAGGGGCTCCTCGGGACCGTGTCCGACTTCACCGCCACCACCGGCGAGGCGGCCGCGCTGGTCCGCCGCATGACCGAGGCCATGGCGGGGCTCTCCCAGACGGCGAGCGCGGCGGCCCTCACTGCCGACACCGTGATCGGGATCGGCGTGCAGGCCGAGCGCGCCAGCGCCGACGGGATCCGACTGGTGGAGGCCTCCGCGGCGGAGCTGCTCCAGCTCGCCGAGGAGGTGCGGGAGTTCACGGTCGCGATCGACGCCCTCAGCGCCCCGATGGCCGCGCTGCGCGCGCAGGCGGACCGGGTGCAGGAGCTGGCGGGACAGGCGGAGCAGCTCGCCGAGCAGGAGGCCGCGCGCGGCGGAGAGGCGGCGGCGCTCCGGGCGCACGGGGCCGAGG
>JAEZXM010000407.1 GCA_023419875.1 Pseudomonadota bacterium
CCGCGGGGTCCTGCGCGGCGGCGGCCACGATGCCTGCGGCGGCCCCGAGCAGCGCCCCGGCGGCGCCGGTGATCGCCGTGCGGAGCACGATCGCCGCCAGGATGCCGGACGCGGGCGCGCCGATCGCGACGAGGGTCGCGAGCTCGAGGCGCCGCTCGGAGGCGTCGAGGTGGGCGGCGAAGAGCAGGCAGAGGAGCGCGACCAGCGCGAGCACCGCGTACGCGGCGTTCCGGTGCGCGGCGAGTGAGCTCTGCGCCTCGCCGCCGGCGACCTCGCCGCGGTCGTGGCGGATCACGGCAGCACGCTCGAGCCCACTCCGAAGCCTCGCTTCCGCTCGCGCCGGGTCCTCACCTGCCCGGAGGTACAGCCGGAGCTCGTTGATGCTCGGCGCTCCGGCGATCCGCTGCGCGAGCACGAGCGGCACGAAGAGCGCGACGTCGTCGATGCTTCCGGCGGGCGACTGGACGCGGACGACCGAGACCGGCTCGCCGGCGAGCGGGAACGACGTGCCTTCCGGTACCGCTCGTCCGAGCTCGGCGCCGGCGAGTGCGTTCTCGGGGGGCAGATCTTGCGGCCACGCGTCAGGGGGAAGCCCCACGAGCGGGACGCGGCGTCCGGCCAGCTCGGCCGACAGGACGAGGCGGGCGTCGATGCGGCGCAGGGCGCCGCCGAGGATCGCGGCAGCGCGTTCGGCCGATCCCTCGGGCAGGACCGAGCCGCCCAGATCGTAGCGGCTCAGCGCCTCGGCCGTGGTCCCCGGCGGGGCGATGGTGAGCGGCGGACCCATCGAGTCGATCCGCTCGGCGATCGACTCCTCGCGGGCGCGTGCGAGCAGCTCCATCGTCACTGCGGCGCCCGCGAGGACCGCGATCACGCTCGCGGAGAGGAGAACGCGCGGCCACCGGGCGCGGAGCTCGCGCATCGCGAGCCAGGCTCCGGTCCTGATGCTCACGACGCGAGCCTCCGATCGGAGCTGTCGAGCAGGGCTGCCGCCGCGCCGGAGCTGCGCGCGGAGTCCTCGACGACGCGGCCGGCCCCGAGTCGGATCGTCCGTGGCGCCTGGGCGGCGAGGCGCGGGTCGTGGGTCACCATCATCACCGTCTGACCTTCTGCCGAGAGCTCGCGCAGGATCACCATCACCTCGTCCGCGGACGCAGGATCGAGGTTCCCGGTCGGCTCGTCCGCGAGCAACACTCGTGGACCGTTCACGATTGCCCGCGCGATCCCGACGCGCTGCCGTTCGCCGACCGAGAGCTCGCCGGGGCGATGCGCCCGGCGCCCGGCGATCCCGAGCCGCTCGAGGGTCTTCAGCGCCCGCGCGCGGGCGTCGCCGCGCGGGATGCCGGCGAGGTACGCGGGCAAGACCACGTTCTCGAGGCAGGTGAGATAGGGGACGAGGTTGAAGGTCTGGAACACGTATCCGACCTCGCGGAGGCGCAGCTCCGTCCGTGCCTGAACGCCGAGGTCGTAGACGTTGGTGTCCCCGAGGAAGACCTGGCCGGCGGTGGGCGCGGACATCCCGCCGATGGCGTGGAGCAGCGTGGACTTTCCGCTGCCGCTCGGCCCGATCACCGTGACGAACTCGCCCGCCTTGACGCGGAGGTCGATGCCGGAGAGGGCGTGGACCTCCTCGCCGCCGCCGGGGGCCGGGTAGGACTTGGAGACGTTCTCGATCCGGATCATGTCAGCTCTCCCGAAGGACGACGGTGGGATCCCGCGTCGCCGCCCAGCTCGACGGGATCAGGGCCGCCGCGGCGCAGACGCCCGCGGCGACGAGGAGGTGCGGTACGAGCATGTCGAACGGCAGCTCGAGCTCTCCGCCCAGCAGGCGCGCGGCCACCTGGTGCGCCAGCGGCCTGGCGCCGACCCAGCCCGCGATGGCTCCGAGCGCACCGACGAGCGCGGCCTCGACGACCCAGAGGCCCGTGAGAAGTGCCGGCGAGGCGCCGATCGCGACGAGCAGTCCCAGCTCGCGTGCCCGGCGCCGCACGCGCGATGCCGTGAGCACACCGACCACCGCGGCGATGATCCCGAATCCGGCGAGGTTCACCACCGTCGAGTACCGGCGCATCGTCTGGAGGCTCCCTTGCTGCGCCTGTACCAGCCCGGCCACGGTGATGCTCTTCACGCCAGGGAGCGCCTTCTCCACCCCCTTGCCCAGCGTGGCGACGTCGATGCGACACCAGCACCCGCCGAGGCGCAGCGCCGAGAGCTGCCCGGGCCGGCCGAGCGCACGCTGCGCGGCCGCGACGGGCATGAAGACGCCGGTGTCGAGTCCGTCCGGCGGCGTCGGCGTGACGTCCAGGACCTGGAACCGCACTCCCCCGAGATCGAAGAAGGAACCGCGCCGCAGCCCGGCGCGGTTCGCCAGCTCGGTACCGATCACGGACGGCTCGCCTTCCGGCAGGGTCGGCCACTGGAAGTCCTGGCCGATCACGATCCCCGCCGCGCCGTTCAGGGTGACGTTGCCGTAGAGGCGCGCCTCGATGGCCTGGATGTGCTCGCCCACCGCTGACGCGCGGATCGTGGCCGGTGCGTCGTCGGGCAGGGACTCCGCGCCGTAACGGTGCGCGTAGAAGGCCGAGAGGTCGGCCGAGCCCGGCAGGACCAGCATGTTGCGGCCGAGGCGGTGCGCGAGATCATGAACCGACTTCTCGGCCGAGCTCGAGACCGCGCGCTGCGCGATGAGCGCCGCGACGACGAGCGCCACGACCGCCGCGGCCAGGGCGATCTCCCAGAGCCGGCTGCGGATGCCTTTGAGGAAGAGGAGCCACACGGCGGGCCTCCGGGAAGACGTGGGTTCACCCCCGCGACTGCGGCGGATGTGGCGAACGAGAGCATGGGCCGTGCCACGGGCAGGATGCTGCATTCCTTGAGGTTCTGAGCGAGCTCCGGAGGCAACCGGGGTCACGTTGTGATGGGTTCGGTTACAGACCGAGGCGCCCGTCACGTCCTGATCGACGATGGAGAGCGCCATGGGTGCGTGCCCCACCATGAGCGGTCCGACCGCCCGGCTGGCGAACGACCGACTGCCTTCATCGCGGTCGCGTCGGCTACACCGTGATCGATCTCGTCACTATCAGTGAGAAGCGCGCAGGAGACGGCATTTCGCCGGCACACGACCAACGCCTGCTCGGTGGAGGTGATCTCGATGGTCACGATTCTCGTGTCCGCTCCGCCGCCGGAGCCGCGCAATCCGCAGAGGAGAGTGGACGGCGCGCGTCCGGCACGCTGAGTGCAATCGGTTCCATTCGACGAAGACACGTCGTCTCGAAAGGAGCAGAACATGAAGTTCCGCACGCACCTTCTCGCTGGTCTCATCGCGGCCGTCGCCGCCCCCGCCATCGCGAACGCCACTCCCTACGTCGACATCGGCGAGCTGCAGCAACGCGCCCAGATGGGCTTGCCGCAGACCGACTCGCGCGATTCGCTGCCGGGCACCGTCGAACGGAAGCAGAGCGATCACTCGGCCCAGTGGGTCAGCATCGGAGAGCTCCAGCAGCGAGGCGAGATGGGGCTCGGGCTCGAGGCTCGCGTCCACGAGGGCGGCAGGACCCCGGAGTTCTTCGCCGAGCACCAGCGCGCGATGAACGTGGGTGTGAGCCACATCGAGGCCTCGCAGCAGGCCGCTCGCGAGGTGGCGAAGGCCGACCAGAACTGAGTACGCACACTCGACGCTCCCTCCGTCGGGTCCCGGGGAGCGCTGGCGTGATGCCGGCGCCCCCGGGAGGCTTTTGTACGAGACGCCTCGTGAGCGAGGTGCACCGTGGTGTTCCGGGATCGCAGCGAGGCCGGATGGCTGCTCGCGCGCTGGCTCGTTCATCTCGCAGGGCTGGAGCCATTGGTCATCGCGCTTCCGCCGGGAGGTGCTCCGGTAGCGCTCGAGGTCGCCCGCACCCTGCATTGCGACGTGGATGTGGTGGGTTGCTGCGAGCTGGCCGACCACGAAGGCGCCGGCACGAGCAACCTATGAGCGACGTCACCCGCGACCTTGGCGCCGTCATGGAGACGGGAGAATGGCTGCTCAGGCCGAGCCACGAAGCCCGCCCCGGAGCCCGGCCCGCGGCCTAGCAGGAGACCCTCGAGCGCCTCCGACTGGAGGCAGAGCGTCGTGGCCGGGCGTGCCGGGCCGGGCGCTAGCCGATCCTCGTGCGCGGGTGGATACCCGATCGCTTTCTGGTACGAGACGCCCATACGCCTCTCTGATCAGGAGATCGCGACTCCTGGCTCCTGGCGCGGAGGCGGACGCCGCCGTCGATCCCCAAGCGGCGGGCGAGAAGTGTGAGACCTGCGGTCAGGAAGCGGGTCGCGGCGCGATCGACGTCCCCTCGCCGATCGAGTCCGACGGCTGCACGACCACGATCGCGCCCTCGTCGAGCCCGGCGCGCACGGCCGTCCATGCGCCGTCCGAGGAGCCGATGTCCACCGTGACGGCGCGGGCACGGCTGCGTTCGACGACGTAGACCGCCCATCGTTCACCCGATCGGAAGAGCGCCGTCGAGGGCACACGGAGCGCGTCCTTCGACTCGCTCACCACGATCGCCGCCTCGACGCGGTAGTCGTGGCCGAGCTGAGGCGGTGGCGGGCCGACCAGATCGAGCAGAACGCGGACCCGCTACTCCTCCAGCCCGAGGGCCGAGACCTTGGTGAACGCCACCGGCTCGACGGCCCGGACTCGTGCGGCGAGCTGCGGCCCACCCCACCCGGTGATCCGGGCCGCTGCCCCCGCTCGCACCTGGGCGGCATCGCTCGAGAGCAGCTCCGCGATCACCTCGAGGCCCCCGACGTCTCCGATCTCCAGGAGCGGCGTCCCGGCCGCTACGACCCCGGCGCTCTCGCGCAGGACGCGCAGCACGCGGCCGGAGACGGGGGCGAGGACGCCGGTGGCGGGGGGACGATCGCGACGCTCTCCGCTCCCGAGGGCCGAGAGGGCACGAGCGACCTGTGCGCGTGCCTGATGGGTCGCCGCCCGGGCGGCCTCGAGCGCGCGACCGCGCGCGGCCACCTCGTGCTCCAGGTGCTCGACATCCTTGACCGGAATGGCTCCGCCGTCGGCGAGCGCCCGAGCCTCCTCGAGCTTGCTGCGGGCGTGCTCCAGTGCGGTCCGGGCCTCTTCCTCGCGGGCCTCGGCGCCGGCGACCGCGCCGCGCGCCGCCTCGACGGCCCCTCGCGCGTCGGCCCGCGTCCGCGAATCCAGTGGGCGTGATGCGGCCGGCCAGACCTGCGCCACGGACTGGCCCGCTTCCACGCCATCCCCTGCGCGCACCGCGATCCGCTCCAGCTCCCCGTCCACGGGCGTCGAGATGACATAGAGCTGCCGTACGCGGGTGCGGCCATCGCCGCGAACCTCCTCGGCCACGGTGCCGCGCGTGACGGCGACGAGCTCGAGGTGCAGGGGCGCGGGGCGCAGCGCCCACCCGATGCCCGAGACCGCCAGCACGGCTGCGATGCCCCACCCCCAGCGCCGGATCCGCAACGTGCGAGACATCACTCGCTGCGCGCGCTCGTACCAGACGTCCTTCATCCGGAACAGCCCGTCCGCCGACCCGCTCCCCATCACCACCACCGCCACCGCCAGGGACATGCCGGCGGCCCCGAGCGCGGTGCGGAGCGGGCGGCGCCCGAGGTTCCGCAGGACGATCCGCGATGCAGGTGAGAGCACCCGCGAGAACCCGACCCGGTCCAGCACGCCTCGACGGAATGCGGGCACCTCGGCGGACATCGCCACGACCGGCGGCAGGCCCACGACCCGCCGCAGCGCCCCGAGCGTGCCGGCTGCCGCGGCCGCGAGCGCGATGCCGCCCGCCGCGAGCGCCACCTCCGGATCGAGCCGGAACACGAGCACGGGGAACCGGAAGAAGGTACCGAAGAACCTCGCGATGAGGAGGCCCAGCCAGTTGCCGACCGGGAAGGCGAGCGCGGTTCCGGCGCCGACGATCAACAGCGGGAACTCGAGGTAGTGCACGGCGATCCGGGCGTTCGAGTACCCGAAGGCCTTGAGCATCCCGATCTGCTCGCGCTGCGCGGCGATCGAGCGCGAGAGCACGATGTGGACCAGGAAGGCCGCGACGAGCAGGAACGCGGTCGGGACGATCATCGCCAGCGACTCGAGCGGGCGGAGGTGCTCCTCGAGCATCGTGTGAGACGCCAGGCCGCCGCGGCCGTGAGCACCGCGACCGCCGAAGGGAGCGAGGATCCGGTCGACCGCCCTGACCACCGCGCGCTCGTCGGCCCCTGGAACGAGCCGGAGGGCGACGTCGTTGAACGCGTCGCGCTCCGCGATCAGCGCACCCAGCTGTTCGCGCTCCATCCACACGACGGCGAAGCGGCGATCGTCCTGGAGTCCGCGGCGCGATCCCGACGAAGAGCCCGGATCCGGGCTCCTTCAGTCCGGGCACGTCGAGGATGGCCGGCTCGACGATCCGCGCGTCCACTGCCGCCACCCCCGGGATTGCCGCGAGCTCGCGAGCCGTGGCGCGCCGCGCTCGCGCCAGCGACGCCCAGACGTGAGCAAACCTCTGCTGTCCGTAGAACTGCTCCTGCGAGAGCCGTAGCGAGCGGTAGGCGGTGAACGTGGCGAGGAACAGCGCCACCCCGAGGCCACGACGCGCGATGGCGGCCGCCTGAACGCGCCCTCTCCGAACATCGCGGAACCCGTCCGCGACCTGCAGCACGCGGTCGGCCATCGCTGCGATCGCGGCGTTGTGCGTGATGATCGCCGTCGTGGTGCCGGCGAGCTCACGGCTCACCTGTGCGAGGGCGGAGAGGACGACCTTCCCGGTCTGCGCGTCGAGCGCGCCGGTGGGCTCGTCGCAGAGGAGCACGTCGGGACGCTTGGCGATGGCCCGCGCGATCGCAACGCGCTGCTGCTCCCCTCCGGAGAGCTGAGCCGGGTAGTGATCGGCCCGCCGGGTGAGCCCCACGAGGTCGAGCGCCTGATCGGGCGCGAGCGGCGCCCGTGCGAGATCGGTCACCAGCGCCACGTTCTCGCGCGCGGTCAGGCTCGGGACGAGGTTGTAGAACTGGAACACGAAGCCGACGTGTTCGCGCCGGTACGCAGTCAGCGCCGGCTCCCCCGCTCCGGTGAGCGCGCGTCCACGGAACGAGACCTCTCCCGCCGTCGGGACATCCAGGCCGCCGAGGAGGTGGAGCAGGGTGGACTTCCCGCTCCCGGACGGACCGAGCAGGACGGAGAACTCTCCCTGCTCCAGCGCGAGACTGACGCCACGGAGGGCCGGAACCTCGATCTCCCCCAGGCGATAGGTCTTCTCGAGTCCGTGGGCTTCGAGGACGTGCTCCATATCGGCCCTCCCGCCTCACACCTTCCACGAACGGTGCCCCGGACCATTACGGTCCCGCCGCCGTCCAGGCTTGCGCCTCCTTTCACCTTCGGTGTGTCGGTCTCCTCGGGGTGAGGGCTCCCGAGTCACCGTGTAACCGCTTCGATCACGGTCCGGCCCGGACCCGACATCGGAGAAGCGCACGCGCACCGATGCGTCCTGTGTGGCACGCAGGGTGCTTTGACGTAGATCAAGCGTCGCTCGCCGTGCGCACCATCTCCATGCGGGCTCGACGAGCCGCCGCCCGTGTCCTCTCACGGAGGTGCCCTCATGAAGCGACTGCTTGCCCCTCTCGTCCTCGCCGTTTCCGCTTCAGCTTGCACGGCCCAACTCCGGCCAGTCCCGGTCAGGCTCGACGCCGCCAATCCCGACTCACCCGAGGGTGCGCCGCTCCGTGAATCCACGACGCTTGCCGTCGAGCCTGCACCCGGGAAGAGGGAAGTCCCGCCGAAGCCCGACTCGACGGAGGAGAGCGGCCAGCCGGCAACCGGGCGCGGCGAGGCGTCGGAGGATGCGGTCTACACCTGCCCGATGCACCCCGAGGTCGAGCGATCGGAGCCCGGTCGGTGCCCGAAGTGCGGGATGGACCTCGTCCCGAAGGAGCAGGGCACCCCCGGTGGCGAAGCGAGCGCGGGCGATGCGGGGGGTCACGGCGCCCACGAGAGACACGGCGGCGGAGGACGCCCGTGAAGGTCGCGCGGCTCCCGGCATTGGCGACGGCCCTCGCGGTCTCGGGCTGCGCCACGATCTCGCCGGAGCAGGGTCATGCCGAGGTGGACCGTCTGGTCGAGCAGCGGATCGGAGGACGGACCGCGTGGGACCGCGGCGCTCCTACCGACGAGGCGATCGCCGGCAGGGTCGCGAACCTCCTCGAAGGTGGCCTCACCCGTGAGCGCGCGGTCGCGATCGCGCTCGTGAACAACCCCACCCTCCAGGCGACCTACGAGGAGCTGGGTGTCTCTCAGGCCGACCTCGTCCAGGCGGGACTCCTGTCCAACCCTACCCTGAGCGCCAGCCTGGGGTTCCCCGAGGGCGGCGGGCGGAAAGCCTACGACGCCTCGCTGGTGCAGAGCTTCCTGGACGTGTTCGTCCTCCCCCTCCGGAAGCGAGTGGCGAGGGAGCAGTTCACCGCCGACACGCTGCGGGTGGCGCATGACGCGCTCGGCGTCGCTGCGCAGACGAGCGTGCAGGTCGCGGCCGTGCAGGCGACGACGCAAACCGTGGAGCTGGACCGATTGGCGCTCGAGGCGGAGCGCGCCGCCGCCAACCTCGCCGAGCGGCGCTACCGCGCCGGCAACATCACCGACCTCGAGCTGGCCATGGCGCGGACCCAGTACGAGCAAGCGAAGCTGGAGCTCGCCCAGGCGGAGCTCCGCCTCTCGGAGGAACGCGAAGCCCTGAACCAGCTCCTTGGGCTGTGGGGTCCTCAGACGGGATGGGAGCTCTCGGAGCTCCTCCCCGAGCTCCCGGCGGAGGAGGCGCCGCTCGATGGGCTCGAGCGCACGGCCATCGCTCAGCGGCTCGACGTGGATGCCGCCCGCAAGCAAGCCCTGCTCATGTCGAACGCGGTGGACCTTGCACGCTCCACGCGCCTCTTCGGGCTCGTCGAGGTCGGGGTCGAGGTCGAGCAGGATCCGGAGGGAACCAGGCTCTTCGGCCCGACCCTCTCCCTGCAGCTCCCGCTCTTCGATCGCCGCCAGGCCGTGATCGCCAGGCTCGAGGCCCAGAAGCGACAATCCGAGCGTCGCCTGCTCGCGATCGCCGTCGAGGTGCGTTCGCACGTCCGGCTGGCGCGGGCGCGGCTCCTGGCGGCCCGCCAGCGCGTGGAGCACTACCGGAAGGTCCTGCTGCCGCTGCACGAGAGCGTCGTCGCGCAGGCGCAGCTCCAGTACAACGCCATGCAGCTCGGCCTGGGAGAGCTGCTGCGGGCGCGGCGGGCGCAGCTCGCGGCCCGGCGCGCCTACATCGACGAGGTCCGGGGGTACTGGGCGGAGCGGGCCGAGCTCGAGCGCGTGATGGGAGGCCGCCTGGATCGACCGGCCGCCGGCCCAAAACCAGGCGTCGACCAGGCGCCGAAAGCACCTGAACCGGAGCCGACCGCTCCGGAGGAGAACCATGAGCACCACACGAGCTGACTCGACACGGCTGGATGGGGTCTCGAGACGCCGAGGCGCTTTCTCCTCGCGGCGCGAGGAGAGCGCCGAGG
>JAEZXM010000419.1 GCA_023419875.1 Pseudomonadota bacterium
GAGAGGCCGCGTCGCGCGCCGAGCACGAGCTCCGTCGCGTTGCCGAGGTCCTCGAGGAACGCCTCCTCCATCCCCTGCGCGAACCCGGCGTCCTCGACGGCGACGTCGAGCTCCCAGTTCCCCATCCAGCTCGAGACGTTGAGGTTCGAGGAGCCGACCCGCGCCCAGAGCCCGTCCGCCACCGCGGTCTTCGCGTGCAGCATCGGCCCGTTCCACTCGAAGACGCGCACGCCGGCGGCGAGGAGCGGCCTGTACCCCGCCACGCCGAGCCGCTTCACGATGCCGAGATCGCTCGTCCCCGGCACGAGGAGCCGCACGTCGACGCCGTCCGCCGCGGCCGCGCGCAGCGCCTGCACGTACGAGGGGACGCCCACGAAGTACGCGTCGGTGATCCAGAGGCGCCGCCGTGCCAGCGCGGCCACGAGCTGATCGAGGCGGTAGAGGCCGGCGGTCGCGGGCTCCGTGGCGACGACGCGCAGCGCGACCTCGCCCGCGGCCCCGATCTCCGCGGCGTCCGGGACCTCCTCCGGCGGGAGCGGCGGCCCCGCCTCGGCCCACGTCGTCGCGAACGCCTCCTCCACGTCGGCGACCGCCGGCCCCTCGAGCTCGATCCCCGTGTCGCGCCAGGGCGGGACGCCGCGCTCCGGGGCGCCGGCCCAGCGCGCCGCGATGCAGAGCCCGGTCACGAACGCGCGCCTTCCGTCCACGACCAGCGACTTGCGGTGATTGCGGCGGACCCAGGCGAGCGGCGCGTCCAGCCTGAAGGGGTTGAAGCACCGCACGTCCACCCCCGCCGCCTCGAGCCGGCCCCAGAGCTTCCGCCCTCCCTCGCCGCGATCGCCGAGCCAGTCGTACAGGAGCCGCACCCGCACCCCGCGGCGCGCACAGGCGGCGAGCGCGTCCGCGAAGCGGCCACCCACCTCGTCGTCCGCGAAGATGTACGCCTCCATGTGAACCGAGCGGTACGCGCCCTCGATCGCGGCCAGCCAGGCGGGATAGTTCTCCGTCGCATCGCGCAGCAGCCGGAGGCCGTTGCCGGCGACGAGCGGAGCCCCGGCGGCGCGCGAGAGCGCCTGCCCGCTCAGGGCGCGGACGGCCTCGAGCGATCGGTCCTGGAGGAGGCTGCCCGCCGGAGGCGCCCGAAGCCCGCGCGGTTCCCGCATGCGGTCACGATGGCACGGCCTCCGCTCGGGCGGCGCGGGCCCAGGCGGGGCCGTGGCCGCATCAAGCCCCTTCGCGACCCGTCCACCGCCGATCCGCTCCCCGGCCAGTTCAGGACGACGTCGCCCGGGCCACCTTCCGCAGGAGTCTCCTCGTCACGATCCGATGCCCGCCGCTCGCGATCACCGCGGCACGGTAGAGCCAACCATGAACACCCGGGAACGCCGCCCGCGTCCGCGCGCGCAACTGCCCGTCGTCGAGCACGAAGGCCAGCTCATATCCGGAATAGCGATGGCGGCCGCGCAGCACGAGGCGCCGGCCGGGCTCGGCCTCGGCCACCCGAAAGCCGGGCACCGTCTCCCCCAGGTTGCCGTCGAACCGAGGCGTTCCCTGCGCCGGATCACAGCCCAGGACCTTGGCGAGCCGCGCGGCTCCTTCGAACTCCCGGCGCACGACCTGAAGCAGCGCCGCCCAGACGACGTGCGCGGGCGCGTCGATACGTGCGCGATGCTCGTCCACGAAGGGCAGCTCGTCCATGCAACGTCTTCCTAATGGGCGGCTCTGATACAGTCACGACCGGACGTGAACCAGGAGACGCGGCCACGGACCCGTCCCGAGCTTCTCTCGTGCACATCGGCTTCCCCCGGGCGCTGTTCCTGTGCCGCCTCTTGCCTCTCGTCACCGGCATCTCCTGCGCTCCGCGGGTCGACCCGTCGGTCCTCTACGAAGGCGACACCGCGTACAGCCACATCATCGTGCGCGAGGAGGGCGATCAGCGCTGCCTCTACTTCGGCCGGAAGGACGCCGTTCAGACCTGCATACGACCCGAGGCACCGGACGAGGCGGTCTTCGAGTACACGCAGCTCATGTTCTCGGGGCTCGCGCTGGTCCCGGAGCCGCGCCGGGTGTTGATGATCGGCCTCGGCGGAGGCGTCGTGTCGGGGGTGTTCGCGCGTCACCTGCCCGACGTCGCGGTCGACATCGTGGAGGTCGACGGACGCGTCGTCGACCTGAGCCGCTCGTTCTTCCAGTTCACGGATCGGCCGGGCCAGCGCGTCCACGTGGGCGACGGTCGCACGTTCGTCCGGCGTGCCCGGAGCGCGTACGACCTCATCCTCCTGGATGCGTATCTCGGGGACTACATCCCGTTCCACCTGATGACGGCCGAGTTCCTGGCGCAGGTCCGCGCGGCGCTCGCGCCCGGGGGCGCGGTGGTCGCGAACGTATGGCACGGCAGCGCCCTGTTCGACGCCGAGCTGCGCACGTTCGAGCACGTGTTCCCGGGCAAGGTCTACGTGTTCCGTGGCGTGGGGAACGCGATGATCGTGGCGGCACCGGACCTCCCCCGGCGATCCAGGGAGTCCCTGCTGCGGACCGCGCGCGAGAGCTCCGTCGGGAGGGTGCTCCCGTTCGATCTCGCCGCCGAGGTGAACAAGTACGAACCGGCGACACCGCGCGCGGAGGACGCGCCCGTCCTGACCGACGATCGGGCGCCGGTGCACTCGCTGCTCCGACGACCGAGGATCTGATGCACGCACGCTCGACGGCGCTCGTCGCCGCCATTCTCGTGGCCGGCGCCATGTCGATGGGCCTGGAGATGCTCGGCTCGCGGCTGCTCGCGCCCTGGTTCGGCCAATCGCTCTACACGTGGGGAGCGCTCATCGCGGTGGTGCTGCTCGCGCTTGCGGCCGGCTACTCGGCCGGAGCGTTCGTCTCGCGGCGCTCGGCGGACGTGCGACCAGTGGGGGCACTGCTGCTCGTGGGCGGGGCGTGGGTGGCCGTGCTGCCTGCGGTCGCGGGCCCCATCATCGAGCACGTCAGCTCGTGGGGAGAGCGTGCCGGTGCCCTCGGGGCCTCCTCGGCGCTCTTCGCGGTCCCCGTGGCGGCGTTCGCCGCCGTCGGACCCATCTGCATCCGGCTTCGAGTCAAGGATCCCCGCGATGCGGGGCTGTGGGCGGGGCTGCTCTCCGCACTGAGCACGGTCGGGAGCGTGGTGGGGACGCTGGGGACGTCCTTCTTCCTGATCGAGCACTGGTCGGTGCGGGGGTCGCTGCTCGTCGGCGGGCTTGCGACCGCAGTCCTGGGCCTGGCGCTGCCATGGGTCGAGAGGTTCGGAGCGCGGACCCGGTAACCCCGGGTTCGCACTCGCGTCAGACCCGGCGCGGACCCGATCCTGCGGAATCTCCCGGAGGCTCAGCGGCCCGGAAGGAGTCGAAGAACCATGAGACGGATCGCGCTGTGGGTCGTGCTGCCGGCGATGCTCGGGCTCGCCGCTCCGGCGCTCGCCGCCGGCACGCACGCGGAGAAGGGGAAGGTCGGGGATCTCCGGGCGGAGATGCGGCGGCTCTGGGAGGACCACGTCGCCTACACCGCCTTCTTCTACAAGGCGGCGCTGCGCGGCAGCGAGGACGCCGGGCCGATCGCCGAGCGCCTCCTGCGCAACCAGGACGAGATCGGGAACGCCATCAAGCCCTTCTACGGTGAGGAGGCGGGGAACAGGCTCGCCGCGCTTCTGCGGGAGCACATCCTCGTCGCCGCCGACCTGGTGAAGGCGGCCAAGGCCGGGGACGCCGCCGCGCAGGAGGCGGCGAACAAGCGCTGGTACCGGAACTCCGAAGACCTCGCCGTGTTTCTCTCCTCGGCCAATCCGAACTGGCCGAAGGCGGACGTCCATCACGCCCTCGACATGCACCTCCAGATGGTCACCGAGCAGGTGGTCGCGGCCATGAAGAAGGACTACGCTGCCGAGATCGCCGCCTACGACAAGGGCGCCCAGCACATGCTCGCGCTGGCGGACACGCTGGCGGCGGGCATCGTGAAGCAGTTCCCGAAGCGGTTCAGGGCGTGAG
>JAEZXM010000450.1 GCA_023419875.1 Pseudomonadota bacterium
GCCCCCACCCCGCCGCTCGTTTCCGAATCACGATCGGCCGTTTACCATTGGGCGCATGATCTCCACGCTCGCCCTCCTGCTTCTCGCCGCCGCGCCCGCGGAGCCCGCTTCCCCCGCGAGGTCCGTCACGCTCCGCGCGGAGGGCACACCCGGAGCTCCGGTCCAGCCGCTCGCCGGCGCCGACGAGGTCGTGCGTCTGTGCCGCCGGCTCGTCCCGGCCGAGCGACTTCGACCGAAGGGCGATGCGCTGGAACAGGGCCAGGCCCGGGCGAGGCACGAGGCGCTCCGCGAGGAGGCGATCCGCGGTCGGTACGAGGTGACGGTTCCGGCGGCGAAGCTCGCCTTCGCGCCGTACGACGGGCCGGAGCAGCGGCTCGAGGTGTCCGAGCCGGCGACGCTCCGGCTGGGAACCGCCGCCACGATCACCGCCGTGGACGTTCGTGGGCTCCCGGTCCGGGTGAACGCGAGCCTCGCGCGGCGGATCCTCGTGGCACAGGCCGAAGGCCGGCTTTCGCTCCGGCTCGTGTTCGACCTGCCGGACGACGCCGTCTGCGCGTCCGATCGCGGCGGGACGCGCGTCCACCTCGGCGTCGAGCCGGTGGAGTGGAGCTGGATCGACGGGGACCTGACGCTCGCCCTGGGCGTCGTCGCCGGGGACCGGCCGGCGGCGAGCCAGGCCGTCGGCGCCGAGCCGGCTGTGGACGTGGGCGAGCCGATCGCCGGTCCCTCCGAGGCGAAGAAGGCGGTGCTGGCCCGGAGGGTGGAGCTCGCCGCCTGCTACGCGGAGGGGCTCCGGCGCGCGCCCGCGCTCGACGGGGTGCTGGTCGTGGACCTGGGCCCTCGCGTGTCGGTGTCCGCCGACTCGACCGGCTCCGAGGACCTGGCGCGTTGCGTGGAGAAGGCGCTCGCGCCCCTCGTCGGGAGCACCCCGGCGTCGGTGCCGATCCGCTTCGAGCTGACGTTGCCCAGGGATGGCGCGATGCCCACGGCGGAGCCCGCGGCCGTCGAGGGTGCGGGGACGCAGTGATGCGTCCGGCCGCCCCCGGGCGGCTCGCTCGGAGATCCCGGCACGTGCCCTCCCGTCACGGTCCTGATGCACGGAGGAGACAGGGCGGGGCGGCGCAGTACCGAGCGACCAGGCGCTCGAGCTCCTCCAGATCGAACGGCTTACGCAGGTGACATTCCACGAGCGGTGGCGCGAGCGCGCCCTCGCCGGCGGACATCGACGCGATGGGGAGCGTCCACGGCCATCCCCGGACGACCCGGGCGAACTGCTCTCCCGTCATCCGGGGCATCATCAGGTCGACGAGCGCGAACCGCGGGCGCAAGCCGGCGCGGAGCATGGCCACCGCTTCCACGCCGTCGCAGGCGACGTGGGCCCGGACCCCCATCGACTCGAGGGCCTCGGCGATCGCGGCCCGCAGATCCGGGTCGTCGTCCACGAGGAGGACGGACGGGATCGCGTCGATCAGGCCGGGCACGAGCCGCATATCGCTGCAACGCGAGAGCCACCGGCGGCGTTCCTTTCAGGGTTCGATTCTTGACGCGCGGGCGGGAGCCGGGCGGCCGGGCGCTCTCCTGCGCGAGGGATGCCGCCGCAGGAACGCCTACACGCACCGCCAGTACGCGGTGGCCACCAGCGTCCGCCGCTCCTTCACCTCGGAGCGCTTCTTGAGCTCCGCCACCGCGCGGTCCTTCTCGCCGTAGCGCGTGGCCTCGAGAGCGCGGAGGTCATCGAGCTTGCGTCGGTACTCGCGCTCGGCGCGCTCGAGCAGCGCCCGCCGATCGCGGAGCGGGAGATCGGACTTGTCGTGCAACCCCCCGCGCGCGCGGGCCCAGGCGGCGCGGGCGTCCTCGACCGCCTTGCGCGGCGCCGCGAGGGCGTCCTCGACCGAACGATCCCAGCGGTCGCGCGTGGCGTCGTAGGCGGTGCCGATCCGCTCGTTCAGCTCGGCGAGGAGCCGCGCGTGGAGGATCGCGAGGGCCTGCTCCTGCGCCTCGCCGACAGAGGTGGTCGCGCCGCGCGGCCCGCCCTTGCCCTCGCGGGCGGGCAGGGCGGCGAAGGTCTCCGCCTCCTCGAGCGGGAGCGCGTGGAACCGCTCGCCGTCGCTCCAGAGCACGAGGTGGACGAGCCGCTCCTCGGAGACGAGGGCGTCGAACCCGTACCGGTAGGCGAACCACCAGCCCTCGCGGCCCGCGATCGTTCCCAGCTCCGCGGGGAGCGCCCGGTCGTCGATCTCGAGGAACGAGACGGCGTCCTGGGCGCGGGCGCGGATCTTCTCGGCCGCGGCCTTGACGCGCTTCGCGCGGCGGGAGCCGCCACGGGCGGAGGGGTCGGGGCCCTCTGGCTCGGGGGCCGCGGCCTCCTCGGCCTCCACCGCGGCGAGCAGCGCGTCCTCCTCCGCCTCGCGCCGCGCCACCGCCTCCCGGGCCTTCTGCTCCGCCACCCGCAGGCGCCCGCGCACCTCGCCGTCGAACCGCTCGAAGAGGAGCGCGCGGGCGGCGGCGAAGCGGGCGGTGATCCGGGCGTCGAGCTCGCCCCGGAGCTTCGCGAACGCCTGGTCCACCTCGTCCGGCGAGCGGCAGGACTGGTAGATCTCGAGGACCCGCTTCTCGAAGTCGATCCCGCTCCCCAGCGCGCCCAGCACCTCGTCCGAGGATCCGAACACCCCGTCGAAGAGGGCGAGCTTCTGCGAGAGGAGGTCGAAGAGGCGCGCGTCGGCGGCGTTCCGGCGGTTGAGGAAGTTGAGCACCAGGACGTCGCGCTGCTGGCCGTACCGGTGGCACCGGCCGATCCGCTGCTCGACCCGCTGCGGGTTCCAGGGCAGGTCGTAGTTCACCACCAGGTTGCAGAACTGAAGGTTCAATCCCTCGGCCCCGGCCTCGGTCATGAGCAGGATCTGGCTCTTGTCCCGGAACTCCTCCACGAGCGCCTGACGCCGGTCGGCGCCGGAGACGTCGCCGGAGAGGCAGGTCACGGTGTAGCCCTTCGAGGCGAGCAGGTTCTTCAGATACTCCTGCGTGCGCCGGAACTCGGTGAAGACGACCGCCTTCTCCGGCCAGCCGCACGCCTTCGCGACCGTGAAGCAGCGCTCGAGCCCTCGGACCAGCGCGTCGCCCTTGGCGTTGGCCCGGATGGTGCGCGCGAGCTTGGCGCAGGCGCGCAGCTCGGTGAGCTCCTCGTTCATCCGGCGGAGGGCGAGCTGGCCGCGGGGGCGCGCGGCGGAGGTGCCGTCGTCGAACAGCTCCTCCACCTCGTCGGAGAAGCCCTCCATCTCCAGCAAGAGGTCGGCCTGCGCGGCGCACTCCGCGCCGGCCACCTTCTGCTCCAGCCCATCCGCGAGCCGATCGAGCGTCGCGGCCAGCGCGAAGGAGGACGAGGCCAGGATCTTCCGGTACACCAGGACGAAGAGGGCCCGGCGCGCCATCGGGATGGCGTGGGCGTCCTCGCGGCGCAGGTACTCCGAGACGCGATCGTAGAGCTCCTGCTCCTGGTCGGTCGGCGCGAAGTCCTCGACGATCGAGCGGCGCGAGGTGAACTTCACGTACTCCTTCACCTGTCGCCGGAGCGTCCGCACCACCACCGGAGCGAGGCGGGCCTTGAGGTCCGCGGCCTTGTCGTCGGTGAGCTCGCCGGCGGCGTACTGGAGGCGGAAGGAGTCCTCCGTGCCGAGCAGGGCGTCGTCGACGAAGGAGGCGAGCCCGAGCAGCTCCATGAGGTCGTTCTGGAGCGGCGTCGCGGTGAGGAGGAGCTTCGGCGCCTTGCGGAGCGCGCGCCGCAGCGCCTGGCCGGTGCGGTGGTCCTTGCGGTAGGCGTTCCGGAGGCGGTGGGCCTCGTCGAGGACCGCGACGTCCCACGGCACACGCTCGATCTCGGAGGCGTGCAGGGCGGCGAACGGGTGGGAGGCGATCACCACGCCGCCGGTGTCGAAGGGGTTCGTCTTGAGGCCTTGCCGCTCGCGCTCGCGGACCACGTCGCCGTCGAGAACGTCGGCGTCGAGTCCGAACTTCTCGCGGAGCTCGTCGCGCCACTGGGCCCGGAGCGACGCCGGGACGAGCACGATGGCGCGCCCCTTGCCTTCGGCCGCGAGCTGGGCGAGCACGATGCCCGCCTCGATCGTCTTGCCGAGGCCCACCTCGTCCGCGAGCACCGCCCCGCCCGTGGGGAGGGCGTCGAGCGCGAAGGCCGCGGCCTCGATCTGGTGCGGGTTGAGATCGACCGCCGCGTGGGCCAGCGCCGGGGCGAGCCGCGACGCCCCTCCGCCGCCGCGCGCTGTCAGCGCCTCGGCCGCGATGCGCTGGTGGAACCGCGTGAGCTCCCGCGGGGCTCTGTCTTGCTGGGGGGCCGGATGAAGCTCGGCCCCCCAGTCCCCCGACTCGCTCCGGCGCAGCCTGGCCGGCTGCGCCTGCGCTCGTTCAGTGGCTCCCATTTCCCTCGACGCCTCCGACCATGCCGCCCCGCTGCCGCGGCCGCAGGTACTCTAGCAGCATCCGATCCCGAGCGTGAGGGCACGGGTCACACCTCGCCGCGCCGCTTCACCTCGAGGTACCGCCGGATCACCGCCGCCACGAGCGCCCGCGCGGGGGCGCTCTCCACGCGCACCCCCGCGGC
>JAEZXM010000452.1 GCA_023419875.1 Pseudomonadota bacterium
GGGCCATGTCGCCGGCGGCGATCTGGTTGAACGCGAGCGCGTAGGCGTACGCGCCCTTCCAGGCGGCGTCGTCCGCCTTCGCGTCCACGGAGGGTGCGGGCTCGGCGAGGGTGGCGCGGAACGGCGGAGCGTTGCGGGCCGGGCCGGTCGCGTACTTCGCGAAGTGGTCGGGGCCGGGCACGGGGCCGGCGAGCACGTCGCGCACCGCCAGGGCGGCCGGCTTGGGCCGGTAGTCGCCGTCGAACATGAGCGCGTGCCCGTAACCGCGGAAGAACGCCGGGACCCAGGAGTACCGGTCGGTGAGACCCCAGGTGACCACGGCGGAGAGCCTGTACGCGAGCGCGGCCCGCACGAGCTCGGCGTAGACCTGACCCTGCTGCGCCAGCGCCTCGGGCTCCGGCGTCCCCTCGAGGCGCATGTCGAGCTCGGTGATCTGCACCTCCACCCCGAGCGCCCGCAGGCGGGCCAGGTTCTGCGCCACCGCCCCGAAGTCCGGGTTGTACTGTCCGTCGAGGTGGAACTGGAGCCCGACCCCGTGGAGCGGGACGCCCTTCGCCAGCAGGTCCTTCACGAGCTTGTAGAAGGCCTCGGACTTGGGCCCGCCCGCGGCCTCGTTGCCGAACTCGTTCAGGAAGAGCTTCGCCTGCGGGTCGGCGGCGTGGGCCCAGCGGAACGCCCTCTCGATGTAGCCCGGGCCGATGGAGAGGAGCCACACGTTCTTGCGAAGCTCGCCGTTCTCGTCGAGCGGCTCGTTCACCACGTCCCAGTCGCGGATCTGGCCGCGGTAGCGGCCGACGACCGTCTCGATGTGCTCGCGCAGCACGTCATCTGGGTCTTCACCGAGCGAGCTCGACCCCTCGAGCCAGGCCGGGTTCTGCTGGTGCCAGGCGAGCGTATGCCCGCGGACCGCCATCCCGTGCTTCTTCGCGAAGGCGACGATCCGGTCCGCCTCGTCGAAGCTGTAGCGATCGGGCGCCGGGTGGATCGCCGACCACTTCATGGAGTTCTCGGGCGTCAGGTAGTTGAAGTTCCGCACGAGCGCGCCGGCGAAGGCCGGATCCTCGAGCGAGCCCGGCGACACCGCCGCGCCGAGGAGCAGCCCACGCGCCTCGGCGAGCGCCCGCAGGCCCGGCGCTCCGGCATCCGGAGCGTTGGCGCGAGCGGCCCTCCGCTCGCGGACCGCGTAGCAGGAGAGGAGCGCGAGGCAGGCGAGAGGAAGAAGGATGCGGACGCGGGTCACGAGATCCTCCGGGCGAGGGGAGGGGCGCAGGGTAGCACGCGGTTCGTAAGGAGCCCGTACCAACGGGCCTGGAAAGCGCAAAGGTTGCGGCTCGGGTGGACGGGGGGCAGCCGCGAGCGTGCGCCTTGCGCTACGCTCCACCCACACGGCCCGCCCGGGAACGACCTTCACCCGCTCCCGTGTTCCGGATCGTATGGACGAGCAGATGGGTTCCTCGACGACGAACGACCGGCAGCCCGGCGACCGAAGGGCGCGAGGTCCTTCCGGCACGTCGCTCGTCCGCCTGCCGTCGGGACACCGGACGGCGCTGCCCGATCCGCGACGCGCCGATCCCGCGCGGCTCGAGCGCGAGGTCGAGCTCGCCAGCCGGAGCCCCATCGTCAACGCCGTCCTCGAGGCCTCGGACTCGATGCTCCTGGTGCTCAACCCCGAGCGGCAGATCGTGGCGTTCAACGGCCGCGGGCCGGGCGCCGAGGCCTCCGAGCTCCGGGGGCTGCGTCCCGGCGATGCGCTGGGCTGCGTGAACGCGGTCGCGTCCGGCGGGTGCGGCACCGCGCCGGAGTGCGAGAGCTGCGGAGTCCTCGGGGCGATGGTCACGAGCCAGGCGCGGCGCACCGCGATCGAGGCGGAGTGCACGATCCGCAGCGAGGGCCCGAGCGGCGCGCAGTACGAGTTTCACGCGCGCGCGGCGCCGATGGAGATCGACGGCACCGCCTTCACCGTGCTCTCGCTCCGGGACATCTCGGCGGAACGTCGGCGGCAGGTGCTCGAGCAGGTGTTCTTCCACGACGTCATGAACACCGTCGCGGGGCTCCGGAGCTGGGCGGAGCTCCTCGAGCGTGCCGCGACCGATCCGCAGCGCGCCGCCGGCCGCATCGAGGTCCTCTCCCGCCAGCTCGAGCGCGAGATCCGCGATCAGCGCGCGCTGCTCGACGCGGAGAACGGCGTGCTCGTGCCGGAGTGGGCCCCGCTCGACACCCGCGAGGTGCAGAAGGACCTCGCCGCCGTCTTCACGGAGCACCGCCTGGCGCGCGATCGGCGGCTGGAGCTCGATCTCGAGGCGCCGGCACTCGCCTTCACGAGCGACCGCGCGCTCGTCGTGCGCACGCTCGTGAACGGGCTGTCGAACGCCCTCGAGGCGACGCCACCCGGCGGCGCCGTCCGCTGCTGGGCCGAGCCCGCCCACGACGGCGGGGTCCGCTTCCACCTCCAGAACCCCGGGGTGATGCCCGCCGACGTCCGGGCCCGCGTGTTCCAGCGGTCGTTCAGCACCAAGGCGGCGCGCGGCCGGGGCCTCGGGACGTACAGCATGAAGCTGTTCGGCGAGCGTTGCCTGGGCGGGAAGGTGACGTTCACCTCCGAAGCGGAGCGCGGGACGGTGTTCACGCTGGAGCTGCCGGCGGGGCCGGCGGCGCGGTAGCGCTTCTCACCCCTCCTGCAGATCCCGCACCGGATCCCGGAGCACGCTCGCGACGCCCACCGCGAGGC
>JAEZXM010000503.1 GCA_023419875.1 Pseudomonadota bacterium
GGCGAGCCCCGCCCGGCGGAGGCGGCGCGCCGCGGCAACCGTCTCCTGCCAGCCCCGGCGCACGGCGGCGGCGCCGGCCGCCCCGAGGTCGTCGTCGGACGGCACGAGGGCGCCGGCCACGCCGAAGAAGCGCAGGTCCGAGAGGTCGCGCGCGGACAGCGACCGGGCGTGCAGGAAGGCGTCAAACCACATCGGCGCGATCGTACTCCAAGGTGGTCGGCCCCGTGGCCGCGTAGGGGGCGTCGGGGATTCGGCGCGCCCGGGAGATCGTGGCAGAATCAAGGTCCCCGGGGTAGGCGCCACTCCTTCAGGTCCCGGGCGAGGAACGCATGAAGATCGCAAACCGCCTCCGGTTCTCGTCCGTCACCATGGTCGCCGCGACAGTCGCCATCGGCAGCGTGGCCGTTTCGATGATGGCCACGAGCAAGAGCTCGGTCTCCTCCACCCAGCGCTACTTCGCGGCGGACGGGGTCCTGGAGGCCATCGGCAGCGACGCCCTGGCGTACTACCTCGCCGCCGCGAACATCGCGGCCTCGGGCACGGTCAAGGAGGAGGACCAGGGCGGGCTGAAGGAGCTCGAGGACAAGATCCGGGAGAGCGCGAAGAAGCTGGGCGGGGCCGAGGCGGCCGCCACGGAGAAGGCCGTGGACACGCTCGTCGAGGGGACCGGCTCGGTCCTCGAGGACGTGCGTGCCGCGCAGAAGTCCGGGGGCTCGGGGACGAAGCGCCGCGCGGTGAAGCCGGTCCCCGCCAAGGCGCCGGCGAAGAAGGGCAAGGCCGCGCGGCCGCCCCCGTCCGCCGAGGAGGAGCCCGCGCCGTCCGCGGAGACCGAGGCGGTCACCGCCGAGCTGGAGTCGGCGACCACGCAGCTCGAGGCCCTGAAGGCCGGCCGCAACGCCTCCCAGCAGCTCGAGGCCCTCCACAAGCAGTTCACGGAGGCGGTCTCGAAGGTGATCCACGATCTCCAGGCGAGCGTGCAGAAGGACCTCACCGGCGCGCAGTCGCGGACGAACACCCTCATCGTCCTGCTCGCTCTCTTCGTGGGCGTCACCCTCGGCGTCCTGTACCTCATGTTCCGCGGCTTCAAGACCGAGCTGCTGCGGCCCCTCGAGCTGCTCGCGCAGGGCGCACGCCGCGTCTCCACCGAGCGCGATCTCACGGTGCGGGTGCCGGTCTCCGGCGACGAGGAGATCCGGGACCTGGGCCGCGCCTTCGGCGAGATGATGGAGACCCTGCGCGGCATCACCATCGAGATGCGCGGCGCGACCGACCGGCTCCTCTCGTCGGCGACCGAGCTCGGCGGCATCACCCGGGCCCAGGGCGAGAGCATCGCCCGTCAGGCGAGTGCGCTCGAGGAGGCGCGGCGGACGTCGTCCGCCCTCCGCGAGTCGTCCCGCGACACCGTGGGCCAGGCCGAGGGCGTGCTCCGCGTCGCGCAGAAGGCGGAATCGCTCGGCCGCGACGGCGAGTCGGCGATGACCGAGAACCTGAGCTCGGCGGAGGTGATCCGGGACCAGACCCGGCAGGTGGTCGATCGGATCGCCCGCCTGGCGACGAGCGCGCAGCGCATCGCCGCGATCACCGCGACCGTGAAGGACCTCGCCGACCAATCGAACGTCGTCGCGCTCAACGCCGCCATCGAGGCCTCGCGCGCCGGCGAGGCCGGCGTCGGGTTCGGCGTCGTGGCCCGCGAGATCCGGTCGCTCGCCGACCGGTCCATCCGCGCCACCATCGAGGTTCGCACCGTGCTCGCCGAGGTGCTCAACGGCATCAAGGAGTCCGCCGCGATCGTCGAGGCGGCGCACGCCGGCCTGGAGGAGGGCACCGGTCGCACGCGCAGGCTCGGCGACGCCGTCGCCGGCCTCACCGGCATCGTGCGCGAGAACCTGGGCGCCGTGCGCGAGATCTCCGGCGCCGTCGCCTCCCAGGGCACCGGCATCGGGCAGATCTCGAACGCGGTCGAGGACCTGTCGCTCATGATGGAGGAGACCCTCAAGACCGTGCACACCACCGGCGAGGCCGCGAGCGTGCTCCGCGAGGTGTCGGAGCAGGTGTCGTCCGCCGTGAAGGTGTTCAGGTTGTAGCGGGGCGCAGCTAGGAGAGGCCCATCCCCTTCGACAGCTTCACGAGGGTCGGTGCGACCTCGTCGAGCTCGAGGGAGACGCCCACCGCGCCCTTCTCGGCAGCGACGCGGGGCATCCCGTAGACGACCGAGCTCTGCGGGCCCTGCGCGCCGGTCCAGGCGCCGCGGTCGTGCAGGAGCTTCAGCCCCTCGGCGCCGTCGTCGCCCATGCCGGAGAGGATGAGGCCGGCCGCGGTGCGGCCGTACTCGTGGGCGAGGGCGCGGAAGAGCACGGTGCCGGACGGGCGGAAGCCGCGCACCGGCTCGCCCTTGAGGAGCTGCACCGTCCCGTTGGCCGCGCCGAGGTGGCTGCCGCTCGGGGCGACGTACATGGTGGCCCCCCGCAGCGGCTCGCCGTCCTCGGCGAGCTTTACTTGAAGAGGGGTCTCGCCGGCGAGCCAGTGGACGAGGCCTCCCTCGAACCCCTCGGCGATGTGCTGCACGACCAGGATGGGGATCGGGTACCCCGCCGGCAGCTCGCGCAGGATCTTGGCGATCGCGGCGGGCCCGCCGGTCGAGGCGGCGATGCCGAGCACCCGCGGCGCGTTGGCGGCGAGGGGCTGAAGCGGCGTGGTCGGGGGGGGCCTCAGGACCCAGCTCCCGGTGGTGGTCCGCTCGACGGCGCCGGGCAGAGGGCTCGAGGTCGCGGCGGCCGCGGCCCCCCCCGCCGCGCGCGGGTTGCGCTTGTGGCGCGTGACGAGC
>JAEZXM010000555.1 GCA_023419875.1 Pseudomonadota bacterium
CCCGCGGCGGGGGGGCGGGGGGGGGGGGGGGGGGGCCCCTCGTGAAGGCCGTCAGGAACCTCTCGTACGGCTCGGACGCGAGCTCCATCGCCCGCGTGATCGTCGTCTTCACCGTCGAGGTCGATCCGCCTGCGGTCGAGGACTCCGGCACGGGTCTCGTGGTCCGGATCGCCAAGCCGGGCGGGGCGGCCGCGGTCGCGGCGACGCCGGCGGCCGACGCCGATGCCCAGGCGAAGGCGGACGCCGACGCGAAGGCCAGGGCCGATGCCGACGCGAAGGCGAGGGCGGACGCGGAGGCCAAGGCGGAGGCCGAGGCCGCGAGGGAAGCCCAGGCGAAGGCGGACGCGGACGCGAAGGCCGCGAGGGAAGCCCAGGCGAGGGCGGACGCGGACGCGAAGGCCGCGAGGGAAGCCCAGGCGAAGGCAGACGCGGACGCGAAGGCCACGGCCGACGCGGAGGCGAAGGCGCAGGCGGACGCGGACGCGAAGGCTGCCCGGGAGGCCCAGGCGAAGGCAGACGCGGACGCGAAGGCCGCCCGGGAAGCCCAGGCGAAGGCGGACGCGGACGCGAAGGCCGCGCAGAAGAAGGGCGAGGAGCAGCGGACGCTCGAGGCCGAGCTCGCGGCGGCGGAGGCGGCGCGCGTGGAGGCGGACGAGCAGAAGGCGCTCGAGGCCGAGATCGCCGCGGCTCGCGCGGAGGCGCCCTCGAGCGCGAAGGCGCCGGCGCGCAGCGTCGAGACCCTCTCGCCCGACGCGCCGTCCGCCCGGCTCCGCGAGGTGGGGTTCCAGCAGCTGCCGGAGGTGTCACGCATCTTCGTCCGGACGAGCGCGGCCGTGCCGGTCCGGGTGACGGACCTGGACGAGCAGACGGTGCAGATCGAGGTCGAGAACACGCGCGCCACCCGCTACAACGACCTGCGGTTCCTCGACACCTCGTTCTTCTCCTCCGCGGTTCAGAAGATCACGCCCTCCCGGCAGGGGTCGAGCTACGTCCTCACCGTGACGCTCCGCCAGCGCGTGCCGTACGCACAGAAGGTCGAGGGCGACATGGTTGCGATCGACTTCCAGCGGCCGCCGTCCCCGGCGGGCGAGGAAGCCGCCACGGCCCAGCCGATCCAGGAGTAGACTCCGGCGCGGTTCACCCGCGCTCCGCATGACGTCCTCCGCCGCCCTCGCCGCGGCCGCGCTCCTCGCCGGCCTCACCGCGGCCCCGCCCGCCGGACTCCCGGCAGCCACGGGCGACGTCTCGTTCGAGGCCGCGCAGGTCGTGTTCCGCGGCGAGTCCGGCAGGTACGAGCTCTCGGGAGGCGCGGCGGTGCGCCGGGGCGGGGTGGTGCTGCGGGCGGAGCGCGCGACGGTGGACCCGGCGACCGGCGAGGTCTGGGCGTTCGGCGGCGTGCTCCTCGTGGACGCCACCCGCGCCGTACATGCCGAGTCGATGCACGCCGTCCTCGACGGCCCGTTCGAGGCGAGCGAGGTCGTGGCCTTCCTGAAGGAGAAGCCGCTCGATCCCGTCCGGATCACCTCGCTGGCAGAGGCGCGCGAGGGACGGAACCGGCTCTCGCTCCTCGCCGAGCGGATCGAGGGGGACGCGGACGGCCGCATGACGATCGAGGACGCGCGGCTCACGCTGTGCGACTGCGGGCCCGGGAAGGCCCCCACGTGGGAGCTGGCCGCGCCGCGGGCGAGGGCCGAGGGCGATCGGCTGTCGCTCTCGTGGCCGGTGCTCCGGGTGACGCCCCGGATCATCGGCGTGAAGCGGCCGGTGCCCGTATTCGTCCTGCCCTGGTTGTCGCTCCCCCTGCGCGATCGCCAGTCGGGCCTGCTGTTCCCCGAGCTCGCGATCCGACCCGCGACCGGGCTCGCGATCGGGATCCCGGCCTTTTTCACGCTGGGGCGGAGCGCCGACCTCACCGCCACGCCCGAGTACTTCTTCGGCCCGGACGATCCCGACCGCCCCGGAGGCGCGGTGGAAGGGCCGGGGCTCGGCCTCGAGCTCCGGTGGGCGCCGGCGGAGCGAGCTCACGGGCAGGTGCGCTTCCACGTCGTCCAGGATCTCGATCGCGAGCGCCTGCGATCCGGCCAGCCCGGCGGGGGAGGGCTCCGGCTCTCGATCGAGGGCGTGCACCGCCAGAGCCTCGGCGCGCGGACCCGGATCACCTCGCACCTGACGCTCTCGCAGGACGCGTTCATGTTCCGGGACTTCCGCAGCGTCGGGCTGCCCGCCGACGCGTTCTACGCGCGTTCCGACCTGCTCGTCTCCCATCGCCGCGAGCGCTGGGTGATCGAGGGCGGCGCCGCGTACCTCGAGCCGCTCGCCCACGGCGATGCGATCCGCCCTGGCTCGCCGAGCTGGTTCGGCCTCTCTCTCCCGGCGCTCCAGCGCTGGCCCTTCGCCTCCCTGGAGCTCCTGCCGTCGGGCGACGGCGGCGTCGAGGTCCAGGGCCGCCTGGGGGTGTCGCGCTTCGCGCCCTTGGTCGGGCACGAGGGGCCGCTCCTCCCCACGGATCCCGGCTTCGCACGCCCCTTGCCCGCGGGCACCGTTGCGGCGGTGCGGGAGGCGGCGACCCGCGGTGACGCACGGCTCCAGCTCTCGCTGCCCGCGCTCCTCGGGCGGTCGGTGGCCGTCGAGCCGTGGCTCCGCGGCGCCGCCGCCGGATACGTCTTCGACGTTCAAAATCCGTCCGCGGCCGGGTGGGGCGTGGCCGGGCTCTCCGCCTCGGCCCAGCTCGCCCGGCGGTACGGCTCCGTCGAGCACCGGATCGCGCCGCGGCTCGAGCTCCTCGCCGGCACCGCGGCGTGGCGGCCGGACGACGCGCGGCCCTTCCCGGCCTTCGACCGGTGGGATCGCGTCGATCTCGCGGGCGCCGTCGAGGTCGAGGGGACGCCAGCGGTGATCGTGCAGCAGCTCTCGGCCGCGCCGGCTGGTGCGTACGCCCAGGCGCGGGCGACGCTCGGCACCCGCATCGCCGGGCGGGGCGGATCGCTCGGGCTCGAGGTCGGCCAGGACGCGGACCTGCGCGCCGGCCGCCTCGCCGAGACCTTCGCCTCGCTCTCCGCCGTCCGTGGTCCGTTCCGGGCCGACGGCAGCGTCCGGTTCCTCGCGTCGGGTGACCGGCCGCCGCTCACCCTCGGCTGGGAACGCTCCTGGCTGGACGAGGTCACGAGCCTCCACCTCGGGGCGAGCCTCCGCGATCGGCGCGGGGACGCGCTCCGCCTCTCGCTCGACGCGACCGGTGCGGGCGCGATCGGCGCGCAGGGGGCGGGGGTGGACGCCCTCTTCGACCTCCGCCCGTCGAGCGCCCCACCGGACGCCTGGTATCGAGTCGGAGCACGGCTGGTGCTCGGGGGCGCCGCGCTGGAGTACGATCTCAAGTTGACTGCACGTGAATATCCCACGTACCGGTGCAGCGGCTCGGAGGCCCGCGGGCCCATCCCCGCGCGCCGCCCCGTGGAGCAGGGCGCGGCGCTCTCCTGGGATTCGCCGTGCCGGTGCTTCACCGTCCGGTTGCGCGCGAGCCGGGACGCCTGCGACAACATGACGTACGGGCTCGACGTGGATCTCTCCAGGATGCTGCGCGGGGCCGCGGCCGACGCCCAGTGACCCCGGGGGCGCCCTGGTCCCTTCGGGGTCACGACCGCGCGAGACCGTCCATTCGGATTGCCGGAACGTGAACGGCCACAAGAGAATCGGAACGTGGTGACGCGAGCGCGAGGGACCCCGAGCGAGCGAGAGGAGCCGGCCGGCGCCGGAGCGCAGGAGCCGGACAAGCGCCGGATGATCCTCCACGCCGCGGTGCGGGTCTTCGCGGAGAAGGGGTACCACGGGTGCCGCATCGCCGACGTCGCCCGCGCCGCGGGCGTCGCCTACGGGCTCGTCTACCACTACTTCCACAACAAGGACGAGCTGCTGGAGAGCGTCTTCGACGAGCAGTGGTCGATCTTCATCGCGGCCCTGGAGCGGATCGACGCGGGCGCGGGGTCCGCAGCCGAGAAGATCGCCGCCATGTTCCGCTTCGTGTTCGACGTGTACAAGACGGCGCCGGCCGCGGTCCGGGTGCTGATGCTCGAGGTGACCCACACGCCCCACGGCCTGCGGGCCGGATCCACCCGGGAGACCTTCGAGAAGGCGGTGCGGCTGCTCGCCGACGTCGTCCGCCAGGGCCAGGAGCGGGGCGAGCTGCGCCGCGAGGCGAGCCCGGTCGTGGCGGCGACGGCGCTGCTCGGGGCCATGGAGCTCACCCTCTCCGGCATGGTGATGGGGCTCGTCCCGGCCGCCGACGAGCAAGAGATCGACCGCGCCAGGGAAGAGCTCGTGGCAACTGCGGTCGATGGCCTCCGCGTCAGCGCTCGTTGACGCGTTCGGTCGCCGCTGGTAAGCCGGTGGGACTCGGAGCGTCTTTTCACCCGCGCCGTGCGCCCTCCCCCGGGGCGGGCGGTGCCACGGGAGGTTGGGGCCATGACCGCGCGCGTTCTCGTCTCGGATGATCTGTCCCAGGAGGCCGTCCAGATCCTGAAGAAGGCCGGGCTGGAGGTCGACGTCAAGGTGGGCCTCAAGCCGGAGGAGCTCGAGGCGATCATCGGCGAGTACGACGCGCTCGCGGTCCGCAGCGCCACCAAGGTGAACGCCAAGGTCCTCGACAAGGCGAAGAAGCTCAAGGTGGTGGGGCGCGCGGGCGTGGGCGTGGACAACGTCGATCTCGACGCCGCCACACGCCGCGGCGTCGTGGTGATGAACACGCCGGGCGGCTCGTCCACCACCGTCGCCGAGCTGGCCCTCGCGCACCTGCTCGCGCTCTCGCGCCACGTGGCCGCCGCCACTGCCAGCGTCAAGGCGGGCAAGTGGGAGAAGAAGAAGTTCCAGGGCCACGAGCTCGCCGGGAAGACCCTGGGCGTGGTCGGGATCGGGAACATCGGCTCGGTCCTGGTGGATCGTGCGATCGCCCTCAAGATGCGGGTTCTCGCCTACGACCCGTTCATCTCCGCCGACGCCGCCCAGAAGCTCGGCGTGGAGCTCGTGGACCTCGACTCGCTCTGGAAGAGCGCGGACGTGGTCTCCCTGCACATCCCGCTCACCGAGCAGACGAAGAACCTCGTCAACGCCGCGGTGTTCGCGAAGATGAAGAAGGGCGCGCTGCTCGTGAACTGCGCCCGCGGCGGCATCGTGGACGAGAAGGCCCTCGCGGAGGCGCTCGCCACCGGGCACCTGGGCGGCGCCGCCATGGACGTGTTCGAGAAGGAGCCGCCCCCGGCCGAGCACCCGCTCTTCAAGTTCGAGAACTTCGCCTGCACGCCGCACATCGGCGCCTCCACCGAGGAGGCCCAGTCGGCCGTGGCCATCGCCATCGCCGAGCAGCTCGCCGCCTACCTGAACCAGGGGGTGGTGAAGAACGCAGTCAACGTGCTGGGGCTGCCGAAGGAGGTCATGGAGCAGCTCGCGCCGTACCTCCCGCTGGTCGAGCAGCTCGGGTCCCTGGCCGCCCAGATCGCGCCTCCCGGCCCGACCGAGATCACGATCGAGGTGGCGGGTGAGATCGCCGCACACCCCTCGCGCCCGCTCGCCAACCGCGCCCTGGTCGGCCTTCTCCGCCACTTCATGGACACGCCGGTCAACGAGGTGAACGCGCCAGCGATCGCGCGCGACCGCGGCCTGGCGGTGAAGGAGGTCCGGACCGCCGAGCCGCACGACTACGCGAGCCTCGTGACGGTCCGGGTGACCGGCCCTGCCGGCGAGGCGCACGTGGCCGGGACCGTCTACGGCAAGCGGGAGGCGCGCATCGTCCGGGTGGACGGGTTCCGCCTCGAGGCGGTGCCGGAGGGCAACGTCATCCTGTGCGAGAACGACGACTCGCCCGGCGTGGTCGGGAACCTCGGCACCACCCTGGGCGCCGCCGGGGTGAACATCGCCCGGATCTCGCTCTCCCGCCTCGACGACAAGTCGCGCGCGTTCGCCTTCCTCAACGTGGACTCGAAGCCCGGGCCGGAGGTCCTCGAGAGCCTGCGGAAGCTGCCGCACGTCCGGGTCGTCCGGGCCATCGTGCTCTAGCATGGTCGATCTCTCGCTCCCCTCCGGCCTGCGGGACCTCCTCCCCGACCACTCCGCGCACCTCGCGGAGCTCTCGGCGCGGCTGCAGGAGGTGTTCTCAAGCTTCGGGTACCGACGCCTGTTCCTCCCGACGCTCGAGCGGCTGGAGGTGATCGAGCGCGGCCTGCCCCCGGGCGCGGTCGCGGACGCAGTCAAGTTCGTGGAGCCGGGCTCGGGTGAGGTGGTGGTGATCCGGCCGGACATCACCCCGCAGATCGCCCGGCTCTACGCGACGCGCCCCGACGCCCTCCCGGCCCCGGCGCGCCTCTGCTACGACGGGCCGGTCCTCCGCGCCCAGGCGCGCGCCGGCGTGCCGCGTGAGGTCTACCAG
>JAEZXM010000556.1 GCA_023419875.1 Pseudomonadota bacterium
CGGACCCGGACCCCGCCGACCCCGAGCAGCGCGTCCACGCCGCCGTACATGCGGAACGTGCGCGCGAGCAGGCGGGAGAGGGGGATGGGACGGGCGCTCGCGGCCGCGGGCCGCCGCGCGGGGGCCGCCTCGGCGGGGAGGGCCATCGCGAGGGCCACGGCGAGCGCGGCAGCGGCGAGCGGAGAGCGCACGGGGCGGGTCGAAGTCTGCCCGGACGGGGGCAGGAGCTGCAAGTGCAGGGAGCGGGGGCGAGGTGGGTCCCGCTTGCGGGCTCGAGGCCGAGAAAGATCAAGCCTTGTCCTCCGCCCCTGGCGATGCGAGAACCCGCCGCTCCGATGCTCGACCTCTCGACGCTCAACCCTCCCCAGCGCGAGGCCGTGACCACCACCGAGGGGCCGCTGCTCGTGCTCGCGGGCGCGGGCTCGGGCAAGACGCGCGTCATCGCCCACCGGGTGGCCTGGCTCCTCGTCCAGGGCGCCCCGCCGGAGTCGATCCTCTGCGGCACCTTCACCAACAAGGCCGCGGCCGAGATGCGGGAGCGGGTGGTCGCGCTCTCGGGTCCGGACGGCGTGGACGTCTTCGTCTCCACGTTCCACAGCTTCGGCCTCTGGCTCCTCGCGCAGGAGCACGAGAAAGCCGGCCTGCCGAAGCGGTTCGCGATCTGCGACGCGGGGGACCAGCTCGCGCTCGTGAAGCGCTGCATGCGCGAGGTGTCGATCGACGACCGGAAGTTCGACGCCCACCGCGTGCTCTCGATCGTGTCGCGCGCCAAGAACGAGGGGAAGAAGCGGATCGCGCCGAAGCCGGCGGGGCAGGGCGACGACTACGACCTCGCCGCGTCAGAGGTCTACCCCCGCTACCAGCGCGCGCTCCGCGCCATGCGGGCGGTGGACTTCGACGACCTGATCGTACGCCCGGTCGAGCTCCTCCGCGAGGACGACGCCCTGCGGAAGAAGCTCCACGCCCGCTTCCGCTACCTGCTCGTGGACGAGTACCAGGACACGAACGCCGCCCAGCTCGAGCTCCTGCGCCTCCTCGCCGGCGCCGGGAAGAACGTCTGCGCCGTCGGCGACGACGACCAGGCGATCTACGGCTGGCGCGGCGCCGAGGTGAAGAACATCCTCCGGTTCGAGAAGCACTTCCCCGGCGCGCGCGAGGTGCGGCTCGAGCAGAACTACCGCTCCACCGGCCACGTCCTCGCCTGCGCGAACGCCGTCATCGCCAGGAACCCGAAGCGCAAGGCGAAGGCGCTCTTCACCGCGGCGGGTCCGGGCGAGAAGGTCCAGGTGGTTTCGCTCGGGGGCGAGGAGGAGGAGGCGGGGTTCGTGGCCGAGGAGATCGCCCGCCAGCGCGGCGAGGGGCGGCCCTGGTCGCACTTCGCCGTGCTCTACCGGCTGAACGCGCTCTCCCGCCCGTTCGAGGAGGTGTTCCGCGAGGCCGGCGTCCCCCACGCCGTGCACGGCGGGCCGGCCTTCTTCGACCGCTCCGAGGTCCGCGACCTGCTCGCGTACCTGAAGCTCTGCGTCCAGCCCGAGGACGACGTCTCGCTCTCGCGGATCGTGAACGTGCCGGCGCGGGGCATCGGAGACACGTCGATGGAGCGGGTGCACGACCACGCCATCGCCCGCAAGCTGCCGCTGCTCGAGGCGATGCGGCAGGCGAAGGAGATCCCCGACCTGCCGCGCGGCGCCGACGAGCGGATCGCCGCCTTCGTGACCCTCGTGGACGACTACCGGGCGCGCTTCCGGAAGGGCGACGCTGCGGAGGCGGCCAAGGCGCTCGTCGCCGAGGTGGACCTCTACAGCCATGCCCGGGCGAGCGTGTCCTCGCTCGACGCCGGCGCGCGGAAGGTGGAGGGGATCGACGGCGTCCTCCGCTCGCTCGAGGCGTACACGAAGCGCGCCGCGAAGCCGAGCCTCTCCGCCTGGCTCCAGCGCCTCGCCCTCGACTCGCGAGACGAGGAGGATCCCGCGCCCGAGGGCGGCGTCACCCTCATGACCCTGCACGCGGCCAAGGGGCTCGAGTTCCCGGTGGTGTTCCTCGTCGGGGTCGAGGAGGACTACCTGCCCTGCGCCGGCATCCAGGGCGAGCCCCGCGACCTGGAGGAGGAGCGGCGCCTCGCCTACGTCGGGATCACCCGCGCCCGGGAGCGGCTCTACCTGACGCGGGCCCAGGTCCGGACGAAGCGGGGGAAGCTCCTGCCGCGCACGCCTTCGCGATTCCTGGCGGAGCTCCCCGGGGAGGCACACGAGGTGGTCGACCCGGCGCGCCTCGCCGCCGCGCCGCACGAGGTGGCGGCGCACACCGACACCGTCATGGCGGGGCTGCGGGCGAGGCTGGGATCTGCTAAGTAGGCCGCGTCCGTCGGGAATGAACCCTTGACAGGGACGCCTCCTTCTTCTAAAAGGCGCGTCTCACTTTTCCGAGATTTCGCAGGTTTACCCATGTCCAAAGGCACCACCCACAGCGCGACCCGCAGCGAGGCCCTGGCCGACCGGAAGTGGTGGCTCGTCGACGCCACCGACCTCACCGTCGGCCGCGCTGCGACCCGCATCGCGTCGATCCTCAAGGGCAAGCACAAGCCCAGCTACACGCCCTCGATGGACGTGGGCGACTTCGTCGTGGTGGTGAACGCGGGCAAGGTCCGGTTCACCGGCAAGAAGGAGACCGACAAGGTCTTCTTCACCCACACGATGCACCCGGGCGGCGAGAAGCTGACCCCGATGTACAAGCTCCGGGAGAAGCACCCCGAGGACATCCTCGAGAACGCCGTCCGCCGCATGCTTCCGCGGAGCGCGCTCGGCCGGCAGATGATGACCAAGCTCAAGATCTACGCGGGGGAGAAGCACCCGCACGCCGCGCAGAAGCCGGCCGCCCTGAGCCTCGCCCAGTAAGGACCCACGAAGATGGCCCCTCAGCTGAACCAGAACGTCGGCCGCCGCAAGGAAGCCGTGGCGCGCGTGCGGATCGCCCCGGGCACGGGGAACATCACCATCAACGGCCGCACCATGGACGAGTACTTCGGGCGCGAGACCTCGAAGATGATCCTGGTCGAGCCGCTCAAGCTCGTCGACCAGATGGGCAAGCTGGACGTGTTCGTGACCGCTCGCGGCGGCGGCCTCTCCGGTCAGGCGGGCGCGATCCGGCACGGCATCAGCCGGGCGCTGTGCGAGCTCAACGCGGAGTTCCGGCCGGTGCTCAAGAAGGCGGGCTTCATGACCCGCGACGCCCGCGCCGTCGAGCGCAAGAAGTACGGTCGCCCCGGCGCCCGCAAGCGCTTCCAGTTCAGCAAGCGCTAGGCAGTCGGCTTCGCTTCTTTTCGACGCCGGCGTCCTTCCAGGG
>JAEZXM010000269.1 GCA_023419875.1 Pseudomonadota bacterium
AGGTACGACTGCGTGGCGCCCGGCTTGTCGATGAGCACCGTCCGCTTCGGGCTGGCGGGCTCGCGCCGCGGGAGCGGCGCCGCCGCCGTGCCCGCGGGCCAGGACCCGAGCGCCCGCTCGAGCAGGGGCTGGAGCTCCGCCTCGGTCACGTCGCCAACGACGACGAGCTGCGCGTTGGCCGGGTGCCAGTATCGCGCGTGGAACCGGGCGAGGTCCGCGCGGCGCGTCCGCGCGAGCGAGGCCTCGGTGCCGAGCGGCGTGTGACCGTAGGGGTGGTTCCCCCAGAAGACCTGCGCGAACGCCCGCCGCGCCAGCTCCTGCGGCTCGTCGCGCTCCTGGAGCAGCGCGACGCGGCGCGTGTCCTGCACCCGCTCGAAGTCCGCCGCCGGGAACGAGGGGTTCCGGGCCACGTCGGCGTAGATCTCGAGGAACGCGGGAAGGTGCTCCGCCAGGCACCCGCCGTCGAGCGTGGCGGCGTCGGGCCCGGCGTTCGCGCCGAGCGACGCGCCGAGGAAGCCGACCTGGTCGGAGATCTGGGTGGCGGTGCGGGTCTTCGTCCCCTCCGTGAGCATGTCCGCCGTGAAGCTCGCCACCCCGGCGAGGCCCTCGGGATCGCGCGCGAAGCCCGCATCGACCAGGAGAGAGAGCGCCACGATCGGGAGCCGGTGCTGCTCGACGAGGCGCACGCGCAGGCCGTTCCCAAGCGTGAAGTGGCGCTGGGCGGGCAGGTCGAGCGTCGGGGTGGGACCGAGCTCCGGGGGCGTGCTGCGATCGATCGGCGGCGCCTCGGCGGCCGGTGGCGCAGGGGCGGGCGCCGGCTCGGCCTGGGGGGCGGTCGGGGGCGGCGGCTTCGGAGGGCGGGAGCAGGCGAGGGCCGCGAGGAGCAGCGCCAGCATCCTTGGGGCGAGCTTCTTCACGGGGCACCTCCCGTCGCCGAGGAGGCGGCCGCGGGCGGCGGCTCGGCCGCGCCGGGCACGACCTCCAGCACCACCCGGGCGTCGTTCCGGAGGAAGGTCCGCACGGCCGCCGAGACGTCCTCCGGCGTGAGGCTCCGGTACCGCTGGAGGTCGCGCTCCAGGTAGCCCGGGTCGCCGGTCCGGACGTAGTAGTGGGCGAGCGCCGCGGCGCGGCCGCCGAAGCCGCCGACCGGCTCGAGCCGGAACACCGCCGCGGCCTCGATCTTGTTCCGCGCGCGCTCGAACTCCTCCGCGGTCGGAGGAGTCGCGGCGAGGCGCGCCAGCTCCTCGTCGATGGCCTTCTCGAGCCGCTCCAGCGAGACCCCGGGCTTCGGGGTCGCGTCCACGACGAAGAAGCTCGCGTAGGCCTGGCTCACCTGCCCCGCCGAGACGTCCTGCGCGATCCGCTCCTTGATCTCGAGGCGCGCGGTGAGCCGACCGCTCTTGCCGCCGGAGAGGACGTCGGAGAGAACGTCCAAAGCGGCGTCGCCGGGGGCGTACAGCTTGGGCGTCTGCCAGGCCATGAAGAGGCGGGGGAGCTGCACGCGGTCGGGCATGGTCACCCGCTTCTCGGCCGTGATCGGCAAGGGCGTGGGCACCGTCCGCGCCGGCGGGTTGCGCGCCGGGATCGGGCCGAACCACTTCTGCACGAGCCGCTTCGCCTCGGCCGGCTCGAAGTCGCCGGCGATGGCGAGGACCGCGTTGCCGGGCCCGTACCACGCCTGGAAGAACTCGCGCACGTCCTCCAGGCTCGCGCGCTCCAGGTCCTCGTGCGATCCGATCGTGAGCCAGTGGTAGGGGAACGCCGGATCCCAGAGGTTGGCCATGAGCCGGTCGCCGGCCAGTCCATAGGGAGCCATCTCGTAGTTCTGGCGGCGCTCGTTCCGGACGACGCTGCGCTGGTTGTCGAGCTTCGCCTGGTCGAGGGTGGGCAGGAGCCAGCCCATCCGATCGGACTCGATGTAGAGGAGCTGCTCGAGCGCGCCGGCCGGCGCCGTCACCCAGTAGACCGTGGAGTCCTCGCTGGTGCCGCCGTTCGAGTTGCCTCCCGCCGCCGAGATCAGGCGATCGGCCGCGCCTTTCTGGAGGTGCTGGGAGCCCTGGAACATGAGGTGCTCGAACAGGTGGGCGAAGCCGGTGCGCCTGGGCTTCTCGTCCTTCGACCCGACGTCGTACAGGACGTGAACGGCGACGAGGGGCACCGAGCGGTCCTGGTGGAGGATGACCGTGAGCCCGTTGTCGAGGCGGTACAGCTCGTAGTCGAGCTTCGGGGTCTCGCGGCCGGCGGCGGAGTGCCGGACTGCGGGAGCGGCCGCGAGCAGCGTGGAGACGAGCGCGAGGGAGCGAAGGGACATGGCGGGCTGCGTTATAAGGGTGAGCGGGGGCGACGTCACGCTTCGAGTGACGTCCACTCGCGGCGAGGGCGGCGGGTGCACCGTTTCGGTCGGGGCCGCCCGGGCGGGAGCGGCGGGCCACCACGACGGGTGCAACCCCGCGATGGCCGGCCGCGGGGCAGGGGGACGTTGCACCCCACGCTCGTCGGGGTATTCTCGCGGTGTCCGTTCGCCAGAGGAGCCCGATGCGGATCCTGGTCGCCGAGGACGACACCGCGGTCGCCAAGCTCTACGCTGCGTACGCGCAGAGCCGGGGCCACGGCGTGCTCTTCGCCCGGGACGGCGCCGAGACCCTCCTCGTCGCCGCCGCCGAGCTGCCCGACCTCATCCTGCTCGACGTCTCGATGCCCAAGCTCGACGGCCGCGACGCCCTCCAGCAGCTCAAGGCGAGCCCGCGGACGGCGCACATCCCGGTGCTCGTCATCTCCGCCTTCGGCGGCGACCAATCGCTGCGCGACCTGCTCCTCGAGCTCGGCGCCTTCGACGTGATGGAGAAGCCCGTGGATCTGCAGATCGCCTTCAACAAGGCGGAGCGGGTGGTGGGCGAGCTGCAGTCGGTGTAGCAGGGAGG
>JAEZXM010000022.1 GCA_023419875.1 Pseudomonadota bacterium
GGGGCGGGGAGGGGTTCGTCCCGCTGCTCGAGCAGGTAGGGGAGCTGCCGGCCGTCCGCGAGCGCGATCCGGAGGTCGCCGAGATCGCTCCGCGCGAGCACGCCCGCGTCCAGCCGGACGCCGGCGAGGCCGGCGGGGCCTGCCGGGATCGTCCGCGCGAACCGGAAGGCCTTCCGGTCGAGCGGGGCTGCGGGGCCTGCTGCCTCGGGGACCGCCGCTGCCACGGCGGCCCCCGCCGCCTCCTCGGCCGGTGCGAGCGGAACCGCGGAGGCGCGGCCCGGCGCGAGCCGGGGAAGCTCGGGCCGCATCGCCTCGAGGTCGTACCGTGGCGCGGTCCGCTCGGGGTCGCCGAGGCGGGCCTCGAGCGGCGCGCCGTCGGCGCGCTCGAAGAAGATCCACGGCACCGGCGCCAGCTCGGCGCGCGCGGAGACGCGCGCGAGCGGCGCGTTGTCGCCGTCCTCGACCACGAGCTCGAGCTCCAGCTCCTCGGGACGATCGACGGGGATGCGCAGGACCGAGGCACGGACGTCCTCCCGCGCGATCTGGAGAAGGGTGCCGCTGCCGAGCTGCACCGGCGCGAGCCGGCCGCCGGCGAGCCGCGCCTCGAGCACCCGCGCCCGCCGGGCGAGGCGGGCGGCGTCCACCTCGAGCACCACCGCGTGCACGGGCAGATGCGGGCCGGGGAGGCGCAGCGCGAACCGCGAGGTCCCGGGCTCGGCGTCGCGCCGGGTCACGGTCAGCGGGACCGTCGGGCCGGCCGCGGGGGCGAGCTCGCGGGCGAGGAGGACGCGCGCCTGGGTGGGCGGAGGGAGGCGCGGGCTCCTCCGGTCGTGGAGCACGAGCCGAAGGTGGCGGACCGCGGCCGGCTCGAACCGCACCTCGCGCAGGGCGAGCTCGCCCGGGCACGGATCCCCGCTGCACGCGGCCGGCTCGAGCGGGAGCTGGTAGAGGACGGCCTCCGGCGCCAGCACCACCCAGCGCCTGCCGTCCGCGCTCCCCTCGAGCCGAGCCTTCTTGAGGTAGCCGGTCGCGGGCAACGTCACCGTGAGGGCGGTCACCGTCCGGACCGCGCCGAGGTCGATCTCGACGCCGCTCTCGACCTTGGAGGGCGGGAAGGGTCGGAAACGCGCGGCGCGCACCCAGCGGTCCGGCTCGTCGGCCGGCGCGACCAGGAGGTACGGCACCTCGGCCCCGGCCGCGTCCGCGAGGCGCAGATCGGCGAGGTCGCCCCGCGCCGACGCGGAGAGGAACGCGGGCGGGACGTCGAGGCGCTGGGGGCCGGGACCGACGGGGCGGACCTCGAACCGGACATCGGAGGGCCCCTGGGCGGACGCGGGGCGGGAGACCGGGAGGGAAAGGACGGCGAGGAGCGCCGCCGAGAACACGCGGAGGGGCGAGAAGGTCATGAGTTCTCCGTCGGTGAAGCGGGCGGCGCCGCTTCGAGCGGTGAAGCGGGCGGCTCCTCGGAACGGCGCAGGACGAACCGCTGGAGCACGATCGCCACCAGGGCCAGGCTCACCGCGAGCCCGACCAGCGAGGCGACGCGGTGGAGGCCGCTCAGCGACCCGAGGTCGTGCAGGAAGCCCTTCACGACGGTGCCGGCGAGGAGGGCGATGGAGGCGATGCGGGTCGCCCGGCTCCGGAGCGCGACCCCGGCGGCGAGGAGGCCGATCGCGAACACCGCCCAGCCGATCGTGTAGGTGAGATCCGGGCCCAGGCCGGCCGAGAAGCGGAAGGCGAGCTCCTCTCCCGGCGGCGACCAGAAGTCGGCGATCTCGATGTTGAGGAGGAAGAAGAGGAGGAGGCCGCCCGCCGTGGCGGCGAGGTGCGAGAGCCGCGGCCCGCGCGCCCAGGGCCGATCGTCGCCGCGCGAGAGGAAGGCGGCGCCGGCGAAGTGCGCCGCGGCCACGGCGAGGTAGGTGTACAGGTACCAGTTCCAGATCGGGGTGGGGCTGCGCGGCTCGTAGGCGAACACCGAGAGGTTGAAGAACGGGACGAGCCGGACGAACGACGCCGCGAACAGGGCCGCCGCCCAGACGAGGAGCCCGCGGTGCGGGATCCGGCGCCAGAGCCAGGTGAGCGCCGCGGCCAGGGCCGCCCAGCCGATCGTCCACCACTGCTTCTCGAGCTGCAGCGGGATGGCGATCGTGAGGAGGCCGAGGATGGACGCCGCCACCAGCGCGAGCCGGCGCAGGTCCCGCTCCGCCGGCCGCTCCATCCGGAGCAGCAACCTCAGATGGGGGACGAGCAGCAGCGCCTGCACCACCGGCAGCGCGCCGATGTACGGCCCGGCCCCGAGCGCGAGGAGCGCCTTCCGGGCGGCGAGCAGGTACAGCGCGCTCCCCACGGCGGCGGCGACGAACGGGAACCACTCCTTGCGGCCCCGCGCGCCGCGCAGGAGCGGGTAGGCGAGGGCGACGAGCCAGGCGAGGGTGGCGACGAGGAGCCCGTGCGCCGGGGGAAACCCGAGCTGCGGGCCGCCCGCCGGCACCGCGCACAGGAGGAGGCCGGAGAGCCCGGCGAGGATCGCGGACGAGAGCGCCAGCCCTTCGGTGCCCGCGATCCAGGCGAGGAGGAGGAGGCCGGCGAGCAGCGCGAGGT
>JAEZXM010000027.1 GCA_023419875.1 Pseudomonadota bacterium
CCGATCCGAAGGGACGCCTCCTGCGCGCGGGCAAGGTGAACGCGATCGGCGTCGTGACCTCCGACGACACCGCCGACGCCTTCCAGGATCCGTACACGCGCCTCGTCATGAGGGGCGTCGCCGAGGAGTGCGACGCCCGCGGCGCCGGGCTGGCGCTCGTCTCGACGAAGCAGAGCGAGTCGGCGTGGCGCATCCAGACCGCGCTCGTCGATGGGTTCATCGTCTCCTGCTACAAGGTCGACGACGCCGTGGTCGCGCTCGCCCAGGAGCGGAAGCTGCCGTTCGTCTCCCTCGACCTCGACGCCGGACCCGGGACGTCCTCGGTGCTCATCGAGGATCGCCGCGGCGCCGCCCTCGCGGCCGGTCACGTCCTCGAGCTCGGGCACCGGCGAATCGGCATCCTCTCGCTCCCGGGCAAGGCCTGCTGCACCGACGGAACGCCGCCGGGACTCGGGCAGATCGAGGCGACGGCGTCCCGCTTCATGCGCGATCGCCTCGCGGGCTATCGCGACGCCCTCGCCGAGCACGGGATGACCCTCGAGCAGGTGCCGGTGGTGGAGCTTCCGGGCTACCACGATGCGACCGTCCGCGCGCTCGTCGAGTTCCTCGGCGCCCACCCCGAGCTCACCGCACTCGTCGCGATGGCCGATCTCCTCGCCCTCGCGGCCCTCGAGGCGGCGCGCGCGCGGGGCCTCCGCGTTCCGGAGGACCTCTCGATCGTCGGCTTCGACGACGTCATCGAGGCGGCGGAGTCCGACCCGCCCCTCACCACCGTCGCCCAGCCGGCGTACGAGAAGGGCCGTCTCGCCGCCCGGATGATCTTCGAGGACGGCCCGCCGCGGTCGGAGCTCCTGCCGGTGAAGCTGGTCGTGCGCGGCTCGACGGCGGGGCCGCGGGCGTAGTCTCCCGCCGGCGGGGACGTGGCTCGACGGGCACAGGTGCTGCCCGGACACAGGCCGCACGCCCGGGCTCGACCTGCGACCCAGCCCGGAACGCCAGGTTGCTTGCCCTGCCCTCCCGGCACCCAACCTGCAAGGGCACAGGGGCATGAGCCGCCTCACCGCACCCTTCGTCCTCGCCCTCTTCGCCCTCGCCGTCCCGGTCCTCGCCCTCGTCGCCCTGGTCGGGGGCGAGCGGGAGTGGGAGCCGGCCGACTGCGACGAGCCGTGCTCGCTGGCCTGAGCCCACCCGCTCCCCTCCGGCGCTATAGTCCCCCCCGCTCACGCGCCCGGAGGGAACATGAAGGCAGGCCTGGTCGGCTACGCGCAGTCCGGAAAGACGACGCTCTTCAATGCGCTGACGGGCCTCCACGCGGGCGCCCGCGCGCAGGTGAACCTGGGCGCCATCAAGGTCCCCGACCCCCGGATCGACGCGCTGTCCGCCATCTTCAAGCCGAAGAAGACGACCTACGCCGAGATGCGGTTCGTGGACGTCCCGGGCCCGAAGTCCAAGGGCACCGGGCTCGACGCCGAGGCGCTCAAGGCGCTCGCCGAGGTGGACGCGTTCTGCCTCGTGGTCCGCGGCTTCGCCGCGCCGGACGGCACCCCGGCCGACCCGCCGCGCGAGCTCACCGACTTCGACGCCGAGCTCGTGCTGCACGATCTCGGAATCGTCGAGAAGCGGCTCGAACGCCTCCGCAGGGAGCACGGCAAGGGCACGAACGTTTACCTCGAGCTCGAGCGCCTGCACGTCCACCTCGACCAGGGCTTGCCGCTCCGGACGATGACGTGGAGCGATGCCGAGGCGAAGGAGCGCGCCCACTACGACTTCCTGTCCCGCCGCCCGCTCCTCGCGGTCGTGAACGTGACGGAGGAGGACGCTACCGCGCCGGCGCCGGCCGCCTTCGCCGCGGCCGCGAAGGCGCGGTCGGCCGACGTGCTCGCGCTGTGCGCCTCGGTCGAGGCGGAGATCGCCCAGCTCGAGCCGGCCGAGCAGCCCGCGTTCCTCGAGTCGCTCGGCCTCGCGGAGCCCGCGCGCGCGCGCTTCCTCCACGCCGCCTACCGGCTCCTCGACCTCGTCTCCTTCTTCACGGTGGGAGAGGACGAGGTCCGCGCCTGGCCGATCCACCGCGGCGACAAGGCCCCGCGGGCCGCGGGAAAGATCCACTCCGACCTCGAGCGCGGGTTCATCCGGGCCGAGGTCACGCACTACGACGACTTCATCGCCGCCGGCAGCGAGCACAAGGCGCGCCAGGAGGGCAAGCTGCGGCTCGAGGGCAAGGAGTACGTGGTGAAGGACGGGGACATCCTCAACATCCGGTTCGCCGTGTGATCCCGTGACCGGGAACGCGAGCGAGCCCAGGCTGCACCTCGTCGTCACCGGCGTCTCCGGCTCCGGCAAGACCACGGTCGGGCGCGAGCTGGCGGAACGTCTGAGCTGCCCCTTCGCCGACGCCGACGATTTCCACCCGCCCGGGAACGTCGCGAAGATGTCGGCCGGGATCCCGCTCGACGACGAGGACCGCCGGCCCTGGATCGAGGCCATCGCCGCATGGATCCGCGACCGCGCCGCCGCCCGGGAAGCGGCGGTGGTCACCTGCTCGGCGCTGAAGCACGCCTACCGCGACGTCCTCCGGGCCGCCTCCCCCGACGTCCGCTTCGTTCACCTGACCGGCAGCCCCGAGCTCCTCGCCCAGCGCCTCGGGAAACGCCGCGGGCACTTCATGCCGCCGGCGCTGCTGGCCTCTCAGCTCGCGACGCTCGAGCCGCTCGGGCCGGACGAGCCGGGGATCACGGTGGACGTGACGCCGCCGCCGGGCGAGATCGCCGAGACCGTGCTGGCGCGCCTCAGAGGACCGACGTCGGGTCCACCCACGGCATCCCCAGGCTCTCCGCCACCGGCGCGCAGGTGATCGTCCCGTCGAACGTGTTGAGCCCGGCGAGGAACCCCGGATCGCCGAGGAGCGCCTCGCGCAGGCCGAGGTTCGCGAGCCGGAGCGCGTAGGGGAGCGTGGCGTTGGTGAGGGCGATGGTGGAGGTGCGGGGGAGCGCGCCGGGCATGTTCCCCACCGCGTAGTGGAGGACGCCGTCCACGAAGTACACCGGATCGGCGTGCGTCGTCGCGTGGGTGGTCTCGACGCAGCCGCCCTGATCGACGGCCACGTCCACGATGACCGACCCCGGCTTCATGCCGCGGATCATCTGGCGCGTCACCAGCCTGGGCGCGGCGGCGCCGGGGATGAGCACCGCGCCGATGACGAGGTCCGCCTGCGCGACCGCCTCCTCCACGTGCTGCTCGTTGCTCCAGAGCGTCTCGACCTTGTTGCCGAAGATGTCGTCCACGTAGCGGAGCGCGGCGAGGCTCCGGTCGAGCGCGGTCACGCGGGCCCCCATGCCGACGGCGACCTTGATCGCGTTCATGCCCACGACGCCCGCGCCCAGGACGACCACGTGCGCGGGCGGCACCCCCGGCACGCCGCCGAGGAGCATGCCGCGGCCGCCGTTCGGCTGCTGGAGGTAGAAGGCGCCGACGTGCGCGGCCATGCGCCCCGCCACCTCCGACATGGGCGTGAGGAGCGGCAGCCGGCCGGTGACGTCGTGGATCGTCTCGTAGGCGATCGCCGTCGCCTTGCGGCGCAGGAG
>JAEZXM010000048.1 GCA_023419875.1 Pseudomonadota bacterium
AGCAAGGGCAGCTATCTCCGGAACGTCCTCTCGGCGCGACGGTTCGCGGTGGCCCGGGAGGTCGCCCGCGCGGAGCGCCCGGTCGACCGGGCCGAGTGGCTCGTCAGCCCGCTCGCGGCGGCGCCGAGTTACGCGCCGGAGCGGAACGCGCTCTGCCTCCCGGCCGGCGCGCTCCAGCCGCCCGGCTGGATCCGGGAGGCGCCGGACGCGGCGATGTTCGGCGCGTTCGGCACGCAGATCGGCCGCGCGCTCGCGAGGGCCGTGGGCGACGCGGGCCGCCGGCGCGGGCCGGAGGGCGAGGCCGCGGACTGGTGGAGCGCGGAGGCAGCCCGGCGGTTCGAGGCGCGCGCGACGTGCGTCGCGGAGCAGTACGACGCGTTCCGGGCGGAGCCCGGGGACGGGACCGGAGGCGATCCTCGTGCGCTGGCCACGAACCTCGCCGACCTCGCGGGCCTCCGCGCCGGGTACGAGGCGATGCGGGGGGCGCGGAACGGCGAAGAGGGACCGAGGGTCTCCGGGTTCACCCCCGACCAGCAGTTCTTCCTCGCGTACGCGCAGTCGCTCTGCACGACCGCGCTGGCCGAGGTCGATCCGGACGGGGGCGTGCCCGCCTCGTACCGGGTGAACGGCCCGCTCTCGAACTTCCCCGAGTTCGCGAAGGCGTTCCGCTGCGGGGCCGGCAGCTCGATGGCGAGGCCGGCAGCGGTGCGGTGCGACGTGTGGTGAGGCGGAGAAGGCCTCGTCATCGCCGTACGCCTCGCGAAGCGACGAGGCTCTACGTCGTCCCATGCTTGAGCCGCAGATACAGCCCCTTCGCGTCGTAGAACGTGAGCCGCACCGAGCCGGCCTCGATCTGCGCGCCGGGCTCGATGGGCACCCGCTCGCCGTTCACCGGCCGGCCGTCCACCTGCGTGCCGTTCGACGAATGCAGGTCCTCGACCGTCCAGCCCTCCTGCTGCTTGCGCAGGAGCAGGTGGTCGCGGGAGAGCGTCCCGTCGTCCACCACGAGGTCGTTGTCCGGTCCGCGCCCGAGCCGCACGCCCTCGAACGGCTCGCGGCCGGGCCGCGTCGCGACCTGCAGGGCGAGCGCGTCGCCGCTCGACAGACGGGCCTGGCGCTCGGACGCGGCGCGGGTGGAGCGATCCGGCGACGGCGGGCGCCACGGTCCCGCCTCCCACACGAGCCACGGGCCCGGGTGCGAGCGCTCGAAGGACGCCATGTCGCCGGCCTGCCGCTGCTGCCGCGAGAGCCACGAGATGAGATACGCCTTCACGGGTTCAGAGCACACCAGACCCGCAGTCCGGGTGCACGTCGCATGAAGGCGTGAAGCGCGGTCGAGGGAGACGCATTCGGGCGTCTAGCCCGCGACGCCGGCCGCCAGCACCCCCGGCAGCGCCCTCCAGCCTCGCGCCTCCAGGTCCACCATCCGCTGACCAAGAGGATGCGTGGTCCGGTGCGTGGGGAAGTACACCGGCTTGGGGAAGGTCCGGACCGGGTGGCGCACGACCGTCTTCTCCACGTGCTCGAGCATGAGCGTGTTGTGCACGAAGCCGCGGCCGCTCTGGATGTCGGTGAGCGCGGCCCCGGGGTAGGCGCCCCAGGGCGTCGTCCCGAAGCCGAAGGGGTAGGCCGCCCAGACGTTCACGCAGACGCTTCCGTACCGGAGCGTCCGGATCGCCTCCTCGACGGCGCGGCCCAGGGTCGGGTCGGCCATCGTCCGGGGGTGGACCACGAGGTGCGCGACGAGCGTGCCGACGACGCGCTCGTTCACGAACCGGACCGCCTCGGAGAGGAACTCGCTCGGATCCTCCGAGCCGACGGAGGTCTCGGAGAGGAGCGCGCAGAAGGGCTCGGTCTGGAAGGCGGGGTCCGGAGACGCCGCGTCCAGACCGGCGACGATCGTCCAGGGGAGCGCGTCGGCCGCCTCGATCTTCCCCAGCCGGCGGACGTCGGCTCGGCCCTCGGTGAGCGCGCGGAAGCGCTCGTGGGCACCGGGATACCAGGCGCGGCGCGTGGGAGCGAGCGCCAGGTAGTGCTCCACCGCGGCGAGGAACGCGTCACGCCGGGCCCAGCCGCGCGGCGTGACGAGCAGCTTCGCGGCCACGCAGTTGAACGAGGCGTTGTGGGTGACGCCGCCCGCGACGCTCTCGGCCTGGAAGCGGAGCCGGCCGGCCTCCCAGGGCCCGGGGACGACCAGCACCGGCGACACGCCGCCGAGCTCGCTGGTGATGGGCTTGTCGAGGAGGGGCTGGTTGCGGGCCATCCGCGCGGCGCGCTCCGGCCCGGGCGGGCCCCACACGATCGCGTCGTGGGTGGCGGCGGAGCCGGTGATGTGGATCTCGTCCACCGCGGGGTGCCGGGCGAGGTACGCGCCCTCGGCCGCGCCGCCCTGGACGATCGCCACGACGCCCTGGGCGATCGCGTCGGCGAAGGCCTCCTCGAGGACGGGCCCGAGGTAGGCGTTCACCGGGTTCACCTTGAGGACGCAGACCTTCCCCTCGTTGAAGAGCTTGAAGGCCACGTCGGTGCCGGGGATGCCGTCGAGGTTCCCGGCGCCGAGCACGAGGCAGACCTTGCCCTCGTGGTCGGGCTGCTTGTGGAAGCGGGCCCGGCTGCGGTGCAGCTCCTCCTCGTCCACGCCCGCCTCGAGGTGCACCTCGGCGGTCACGCCCATGAAGAGCAGCCGGTCCTTGGCGCCGGGCGGGAAGACCTGGACCGCGATCCGCCCGTCCGCCGTCTCGGAGAGCGGACCCACCGGCGTGTTCCCGTTCCGCTGGAGGAGCCGCATGGACCGCTCGAGCTGGCGGAGGAAGCGGACGATCACGTAGGGCCCGGAGAGCCACTGCTCGCCCTCGGTCGGGCCGCCGCGCGGGATGCCCTTCGCCTCGCACGCCGCGGCGACCGAACGTGCGGCGGTGCGGTGGACGCCCTCGAGCATGGAGCGGGCGAGCGTGATCCGCTCGGGCAGGGGCGCGCGGGCCCAGCGCGCCGCGTTCTCGCGGAGCCGGGCGAGCGCCTCGTCGATGTGGCGCGGATCGGTCGGGGTGGGGGCGGCGGGGGACATGGCGGACTCCTCTCGGCCAAGCCTAGGCCGGCGGGGGAATCCGCGCTCGCGTCACGAGGGGGCGCGCGGGGCGTGACGGGGCCGCGGGCCGCCGGGCGGAGCCTAGCGGCCGCCGAGCAGCGCCGCGGGCGGGACGCCCAGGGCCTTCGCCATCTTCTCGATGGTCTCGAGCGGCGGGGACCGCTGCCCGCGCTCCAGCATCGAGACGTAGGAGACGGAGATCCCCACCTTGTCGGCGAGCGCCTTCTGCGAAAGCTTCTTCTTCGAGCGGAGGCGGCGGACGTTGCCCGCGAAGCGCGTCAGGAGATCCATGACGTGGACCATTAGCAAAGGGGGTCCCCCTGGGCAGCATCCTTTTCGGGTCCTCCCACGGTCCGTCTAGACGCTCAGTGACATGGGAGGGTTGACGACCAGTGACGCAGGGCGGCGCGCCTGCTTCACGGTCCGCCATACACGGTCACGCCGCCGGGTCCGAACCTGGCGGACGGCCCGTGCGCCAGGTAGACGACCCGCGGTGTGGACCACCGGTCGATCTGGATCGACTTCACTGGATTTGACGAGAAGGCAGGCGCGTTTGCGGGGACCCAGTACCGGGCGTCCCACTGGTCGCCGCGGATCCGCCCGAACCCTCCCCAGGCGAACCCCACCCAGGCCGAGCCGTCCCTGGGGTCGCAAGCGATCGCGCTCGCGGCGTCGCCGCGGTTGGGCGGGAACGGGACGGTCCTCCATGCCCCGGTCCGCGGGTCGTACCGGCCCACGCCATGGTTGGCGGAGGCGACCCACAGCGTCCCGTCGTCGCAGAACGAGAGGCCCGAGACGTTGTCCCGCAGGTTCGGGTCGTCCGGATTCCCCTCCGGCTGCTAGAAGGTGAGGAGCTCGCTCATGCCGCCCCACCAGCCGTTCCAGCTCGGGTGCAGGTAGGCCGTGTAGCCCGGCATCGAGGCGGTGAAGAACTGGTTGGAGAACCAGGGGATCCCGTCCGCGGGATCGAGGGCGAGCCCGGTGGACTCGCCGGTGAGGAGCCGGCCATCCGGCCAGGTCCGGGCGGGGTGCTCGTGCTCCCACACGCCCTTCGTGTCCGCCCACAGCGGATCACCCTTGGTGGAATCGAGCCAGCCGCGGGCCTCGGGGTGGGCCGCCAGGATGCCCAGGGTCCCGTGCGTGGCGCCGAAGAACACGTCGCCGTACGAGAGCGGGCGCGAGGCGTCATGGTTCACCACGATCCGCTTCACCTGCCGCATCTTCTTCCGGCCGCTCATCCACGGTGAGTCGATCCAGGTCTCGTCGCAGATGGTGTTGTTCGAGCCGGGCCGCCAGTGCTCGCAGATCACCCCGGGCGGCGAGGCCAGGAACACGTGGCGCGTGCGCACGAGGCTCGTGCCGTCGAAGGCGAGCACGTCCGCGCCGCCGGAGTCGAGCGCCCACGGGGCGTCGTAGTCGTAGTCCACCCCCACGCCCTGGAAGCCGATCACCGCCGTCCCCGGCGCGCCGCCGCCCACCGAGATGATCGGGCAGGTCGCGGGCGGGTCGGGCGGAGCGGGGTTTCCGATGTGCTGCGGGTCGTGGCAGTTCTTCGTGAGCCCCGCCTCCTCGGGCTCGAACCTCAGGAATCCCTCCGCGCCGCGCGCACGGACGTAGACGGCGTCGCCCGCGGCGACGTAGGCGTTTCCGCCCTCGTCCGGGGACACGTCGTGCACCGTGGGCGAAAGGCCCTGGTCGACGCCGTAGAAGGCGAAGTCGCCCACGATCACCGGGCGAGCGACCGGCGGGGGAGGTGGGGGTGGCGGGGGCGGTGGTGGGTTCCCGCTCCCCGTGCTCTCGCCTCCGCCGC
>JAEZXM010000057.1 GCA_023419875.1 Pseudomonadota bacterium
GGACCGGGCCGCTCGGGCTCGCCGGCCGGCGCACGCGTCGGCTCGTCGGCCGGAAGGTGGCGGTCGTGCCCGACCTCCGGCCGGTCCGCGCGGCCGCCTTCCGGTTCTTCGGCTCGCGCGAGATCGAGGCGGGGGCGCACGTGGAGCGGTACGTGGGCGACGGCTCGGAGTTCGACGCCCTGGTCGAGTGGGTCCCGGGCCTCGACCCGCGCGCGATCTCCTGGAAGGCGACCGCCCGCCACCGCGAGCTGCTCGTCCAGCAGTTCCGCGCCGAGCGGAACCACCAGGTGATCCTCGCGCTCGACACCGGCCACCTCATGGCCGAGCCGCTCGAGGGGCTGCCCCGGCTCGACCACGCCGTCTCCTCCGCCCTGCTGCTCGCCTGGGTCGGGCTCCGGCTCGGCGACCGGGTGGGCATGTACGGCTTCGACCGGGTGGCCCGGACCTGGGCGGAGCCGCAGGGGGGCCTCGGGGCCTTCCCGCGGCTCTCCGCCGTATCCGCGCGGCTCGACTACTCCACCGAGGAGACCAACTTCACCCTCGGGCTCACCGAGCTCTCGACGAGGCTCCGCCGGCGCTCGCTGGTGGTGGTGTTCACCGAGTTCACCGACACGGTCACCGCCGAGCTGATGCTCGAGAACCTCCACCGGCTCGCCCGCCGCCAGCTCGTGGTGTTCGTGTCGCTCCGCGATCTCGCGCTCGACGCCATGGCGCTCGCGCCCCCGGAGCGGCTGGGCGCGCTCTACCGCGCCGTCACCGCCGCGGACATGGTCCGCGAGCGGGAGCGGGTGCTCTCCCGCCTGCGGAGGATGGGGATCTCCTGCGTGGACGCCGCGCCCGGCCAGGTCTCGTCACGGCTCGTGAACCGGTACCTGGACATCAAGCGCCGGGAGCTCATCGCATGACCTCCCCGACCGAACCCGTGCTCGAGACGCAGCCGGCGCCTGCGCCCCCGCTCCCGCCTCGGCCCGTCCCGGAGGCCCCCAGGACCGTCGTCCTGAAGAGCGCCGCCTTCCGCGCCGAGCGCGAGGCCTCGTGGCGCGAGCTCGAGGCGCTGCTCCAGCGGGTCCAGGCGCGGGGCGTCGGATCGCTCCGGGCGACGGAGCTCGCGCGGCTGCCCCTCCTCTACCGCGCGGCGCTCTCCTCGCTCTCGGTGGCCCGCGCCATCTCGCTCGACCGGAACGTGGTCGTCTACCTCGAGTCGCTCTGCGCCCGCGCATACCTCGTGGTGTACGGGGTGCGCCGGACCCTGCGGGAGGCGCTGGCCGACTTCTTCCTGCGCCGGTTCCCGCGGCTCGTGCGGGCGCACTGGGTCCACCTGCTGCTGTCGTACGCGATGCTGCTCGGCGGCATCTGGGTGGGGCACGTGCTGGTGATGTCCGATCCGGACCGGTTCTACTCGTTCGTCCCCGGGTGGCTCGCCGGCGGCCGGGGGCCGGCGTCCTCGACCGAGTTCCTCCGGGGTGTGCTCTACGCGGAGGGAGATGCCTCGGAGATGCTCAAGCAGTTCTCGATGGACCTCTTCTCACACAACTCCTGGGTCGGGCTCCTCTCCTTCGCCGCCGGCTTCGCGGGCGGCGTACCGACGGCGCTGGTGCTCTTCAGCAACGGGCTGGGGCTGGGGGCGTTCGCTGCGCTCTACGCGTCGCGCGACCTGTCGGTCGAGTTCTGGGCCTGGCTCCTCCCGCACGGCGTCACCGAGCTCAGCGCGATCGCCATCTGCGGCGCCGCCGGTCTGGCCCTCGGGCTCGCCGTGGTCTTTCCGGGCCGCGAGTTGCGCAAGGCGGGCCTCGCGCGCCGTGGGCGTGAGGCGGCGGCGCTGGTCCTCGGCGCGATCGTGATGTTCTTCGTGGCCGGCCTCGTCGAGGGGATCTTCCGGCAGCTCGTGCATTCGGTGCAGATCCGGTACGCCGTCGCGGGCGGCTCGGCGCTCCTCCTCGCCGCCTACTTCCTGCTCGCCGGGCGTGCCCGGAGTCCGGCGCCATGACCAGCCCCGCACCGCTCCCCGCGTCGCGGATCCACGAGGTGGTGACGCCGGAGGGCGTGCCCCTCCCGCTCGAGGTCGCCGGGGCGGGCGACCGGATCGGCGCCCTCGTCGTGGACGCCGTGATCCTGCTCCTCGCCCTTCTCGTCATGGCCCTGGGCCTCTCGTACCAGGGGCTGTTCGCGATCGAGGAGGACTCCGCGGGCGCGCTCCGCACCCTCGTGCTGTTCCTCATCTGGACCTTCTACTTCCCGATCTTCGAGCTCGCCTGGCAGGGCCAGACTCCCGGCAAGCGCCTGCTCGGGATCCGCGCCGTGGACGCGCGCGGCGGCCCGCTCAGGGCCGAGGCGGTGCTCGCCCGCAACATCGCCCGCCAGTTCGAGGTCCTCCTGCCGATCCTGGCTCCCATCCTCGTCGGAGGCGGCTGGGTCTTCGTCGCGTCGCTGGGGTGGATCCTGGTGCTCTGGCTCCTCCCCCTCTTCAACAAGGACCGCATGCGGGTGGGCGACATGATCGCCGGCACCATCGTCGTCCGCACGCCGGCGGCGGTCCTCCTCGAGGACCTCGCGGCGCGCCCGGCGGCCGCGGCGCTCTCCTTCACGGACGCGCAGCTCGACGTGTACGGCATCTACGAGCTGCAGGTGCTGGAGGACGTGCTCCGCAACGCCGGCCGGTACGGGAACGCCGAGGCGGTCCGGACCGTGGCCGAGAAGATCCGGGAGAAGATCGGCTGGGCGGGGCCCTCGCCGGACGACGAGACGTTCCTGCGGGCCTTCTACGCCGCGCTCCGCGGACGGCTCGAGCGGCGGATGCTCTTCGGCAAGCGGCGCAAGAGCAAGCACGACAAGACGTAACGGGGCGTGCCGCCCCGCCCCTCCGGCGGAGCCGTCGGGGCCCCACCCCTGCTGCGCGGGGTCCCGGCGCGCTTCGCCCTTCGGGCTCGCGCGCGACCCAGCGTGGAGGGGCTGCGCCCCTCCCCCCAGCTTCGCTGGGGCCCCCCTCCTGGCA
>JAEZXM010000077.1 GCA_023419875.1 Pseudomonadota bacterium
CCCGCGGCCGAGCCCACCAGCGAGCCGCCCCGCGATCCCGGCGCCCTCGGCTCCCGCCCCTCCTCCCCGCCTGCTGCACCGTCCGCTCGCACCGAGACCACGACCGCGCCCGCAGCGCGGCCGTCGAAGGCCCCCTCCCCCCACGCCCTCGACCCGCGCGAGTTCCCCTGGCTCTCCGCCCTGGGGCGGAACCTCACCGAGCTCGCCGCGCAGGGGAAGCTCGACCCGCTCGTCGGCCGGCAGCACGAGGTGGAGCAGGTGATCGACGTCCTCGGAAAGCGCCGCACGAACAACCCGCTCCTCCTCGGCGACCCCGGGGTCGGCAAGACCGCGCTCGTGGAGGGCGTCGCACAGAAGCTCCTCGCCGCCCCCGAGACCCGAGGGCGGGTCGTGGTCGAGATCGACATGGCGAGCGTGGTGGCCGGGACGCAGCTCCGCGGCGCGTTCTCGGAGAAGCTCCTCGGGATCAAGGAGGAGGTCCGGCGCGCGGGCGGCCGGGTGGTGGTCTTCATCGACGAGCTCCACACGCTGATGGGCGCGGGCGCGACCGGCGAGGGTCCGCAGGACGCCGCCAACGAGCTCAAGGCGGCGCTCGCCCGGGGCGAGTTCCCCTGCATCGGCGCCACCACGCAGGACGAGTACCAGCAGCACCTCCAGAAGGACCCGGCCCTCGAGCGGCGCTTCACGCCGGTGGTGGTGCACGAGCCCACCGTCCCCGAGACCGTCCAGATCCTGCAGGGCCTCGCCCCGCGCTACGAGCGCCACCACGAGCTCCGCTACGAGCCCGCTGCGCTCGAGGCCGCCGCCGCGCTCACCGCGCGCCACGTGACCGACCGGTTCCTGCCCGACAAGGCGATCGCCGCCCTCGACCTCGCCGGATCGCGCGCGCGGCGGCGAGGCGCCGCCTCGGTCTCGTCCCGCGACGTGGCCCGGGTCGTCGCCCAGATGGCCGGTCTCCCCGAATCGCGCCTCGTCGGGACCGAGGAGGAGCGCATCCTCGGGCTCGAGGCGGCCCTGCGCGAGCGGGTCGTCGGCCACGACGCGGTCGTGGAGCGCGTGGCCGCGGTCCTCAAGCGGAACTTCGCCGGCTTCTCGTCCCGGCGGCCGATGGGGTCGTTCCTCTTCCTCGGGCCGACCGGGGTGGGGAAGACCGAGCTCGGGCGCGCGCTCGCCGCCGCCCTCTACGGCACGGCGGACGCCCTCGTGCAGCTCGACATGAGCGAGTGCGCCGAGACGACCGGCGTCGCCCGGCTGGTCGGCGCCGCCCCCGGCTACGTGGGGCACGGCGAGGGCGGCCAGCTCACCGAGGCGGTCCGGCGGCGGCCCGCCTGCGTCGTCGTGCTCGACGAGATCGAGAAGGCGCACCGCGACGTGCTCATGCTCCTGCTCCAGGTCCTGGAGGAGGGGCGGCTCACCGACGGCCGCGGGCGGCAGGTGGACTTCTCGGGGTCGGTGGTGATCCTCACCTCGAACCTCGGCGGCGAGGTCGCCTCCCGTCCCGCGGCGGGGCTCGGCTTCGGCGCGTCGGACCGCACGCCTCCGGCGGAGGAGCGCGCCCTCTCCGCCGCTCGCGCCGCCCTGCCGCCGGAGCTCTGGAACCGGCTCGACGAGCGGCTCGTGTTCGCTCCGCTCTCCCGCGATGCCCTGGCGCGGATCGCCCGCCTGCTCCTCGAGGCTTCGTCCCGGCGCCTCGCGGAGGAGCGGAGGATCTCCTTCACCGCCACCGACGCGGCGCTGGAGCTCCTCCTCGAGCAGGCGGGGGGCGACGCCGGCCTCGGCGCCCGCCCCCTGCGCGGGGTGATCCAGCGGCTCGTGGAGGCGCCCATCGCCGAGCGGATCCTGAAGGGCGGCGTCGCCGCGGGATCGTCGATCGCCGTGGACGCGCGCGAGGGTTCGCTCTTCATCGCGTGACCGCCGGCCGCTTGAGGTCCTCCAATCGGAAGTACTAGAGTCGGCGGACGCCGCCGAGAGCGCGGGGCTCCCAAGGAAGGTCAGCGTGAAACGCAACTCGCGTCTGGGCTTCCTGGCCATCGACCTCAACAACTGGTTCGGTGACGCCCTCCTCCGCGGTGCCGTCGCCCGTACCCGCCAGCTCGGCCTCGACCTTTTGGTGATGGACGGAGGGACGCTCGCCAGCGGCTACGAGTGGGAGGCGCAGCGCAACCGCCTCTACGCCATGGTCGATCGGGAGCGGTTCGACGGGCTCCTGGTGTCGAACATCTTCGGCACGGTCTCGAGCGCCGAGGGCGAGCGGTTCCTCGGGCGGTTCTCCGGGATCCCCACCGTCACCCTGGTCGAGAAGTTCCCCGGACGCCCCGCCGTCCGGATCGACAACGCCGCCGGTCTCCGCGAGCTCGTCGCGCACCTCGCCGATCGCTGCGGCGCGAGACGGTTCGCGGTGATCGCCGGCCCGGTGGACCACTACGACTCGGCCGAGCGGCTCGCCGTCCTCCGGTCGCAGCTCGAGAAGTGGGGACTCCCCCTTCCCCCGGAGGCGATCCACCACGGCGACTTCAGCGAGCCGAGCGCACGCGAGGGCGTCCGGGTGCTCCTCGACGAGCGCCGGGCATCCTTCGACACCCTCGTCTGCTTCAACGACGTGATGGCGGTGGGAGCCGTCGAGGAGCTCTCGCGGAGGGGCCGCGCCGTGCCGGCCGACGTCAAGGTGACCGGCTTCGACGACACCTACGACGCCGTCTTCTCGAGCCCGCCGCTCACCACGGTCCACAACCCCGCGAGCGCCATGGCCGCGACCGGCGTGGACCTGGTGCACGCGCTGATGCGCGGCGAGCAGGTGCCGGACCTCACCTCGCTGCCCACGGTGTTCGTCCCGCGGCGCTCCTGCGGGGAAGCGGCCCTGCCTCCCGCCGAGCAGGCCGGGCGGCGGCGGCGGACGAGGCAACCGGTCGGGACGCGCGCGAAGGCCGCGGCGGCGCTGGTGCGGCGCGCGACCTCCCGGGCCCTCGAGGCGGCGGCGGACCGGATCCCCGATGACGAGCGGCGCTGGTTCCAGACGGCCGTCCGGGAGCTCGTGGGCAGGGTGCTCACCGGGAGCGGCGGCGCGCCCCGGCGGTACCTGGAGGAGGAGGTCTTCGCGCACGACACCCACGGCTGGAGCGCCGAGCCGTGGATCCTCGCGCTGGAGGCCTTGCAGCGCGAGGGAGGCGCCGTGGGGCTCGACGCCCCCCGCACACGCACCCGCCTCGCGGAGCTCGTCGATCTGGCCCGGGCGGTCCGGGACACCCGCTTCGCGGAATACCAGCTCCAGCTGCAGCGCACCGAGAAGCTCCTCTTCGAGCTCGGCGAGGGGCTGATGTCGAGCTTCGAGCTGGCGCCGATCGGACCGACGCTGGCGCGGTTCGCCGCCCAGATCGGGCTCGAGACCTGCTTCGTCGCCGTCTTCGCCGATCCCGCGCGCACGCGGGCCCGGCTGCTGGTCGCGCTCGAGGACGGCCGCCTGACGAACGTCCCCGCAGACGAGTTTCCCGCCGCCCACCTCCTGCCCGCAGGTCTCCTCGAGCGCCACCCGACGCTGCTGCTCGGCGCCTTGCACGTGCACGAGGAGGCGCTCGGCTATTTTCTCATCAACGTGTCGCGGCACCCGGGCGCCCTGAGCGAGAGCCTTCGTCACCAGCTCTCGACCGCCGTCAAGGGCGCCCAGCTCATGTCTGCGGTGCGGAGCTACTCCGAGGGGCTGGAGCGGATGGTCGAGGAGCGGACCCGGAAGCTCGCCCAGGTGAACCACGACCTCCGGGCCGAGATCGAGCGGCGCGAGCTCGCCGAGCGGGAGCTCCTGAAGCGCAAGCACCTCGACGCGATCGGGCTGCTGGCGGGCGGGATCGCCCACGACTTCAACAACATCCTCACCGGCATCATCGCCAGCTTGAGCCTTCTTCAGGAGGAGGAGGGGACCCCGGAGGATCGCCACCAGACCTACGATCTGATGATGAAGGCGGTCGGCAACGCGCGAAACCTCACGCACCAGCTGCTGACGTTCGCGAAGGGCGGCACGCCCATCAAGAAGGCGATGGAGCTCGTGCCCCTCATCCAGGAGGTGACGCTCTTCCTCCTGCGCGGGAGCAAGGTGTTGCCGAAGTTCGACTTTCCCACCGACCCGATCGTCGTGGAGATGGACCACCACCAGATCAGCCAGGTGCTGTCCAACGTGGTGCTGAACGCCCTGGAGGCCATGCCCGACGGCGGCACGCTCACCTTCCGGGTCAGGCGCTGCGCGCCTCCGCCGGGCGCGGGAGACGCGTGGGACGACTCCGTGCTGGTG
>JAEZXM010000131.1 GCA_023419875.1 Pseudomonadota bacterium
GAAGTCCTGCGCTTCGTGTTGCCGCCCAGACGTTCCCAGCGGCGCTACCCGAGAGCCGTGAAGATCAAAATGAGCAGCTACCCTCTCAAGCGGAGGGTCGCTAAGTGAGCGGCATTGCGTCTAGAACTCGATGCGTCCGAACGCACCGCTCTCCTTGTAGCCGAGGAACCCGAACACGGATGCCGTGACCAGCGCGACGCCTGCGCCGACGAAGGAGGCCGTTGCCATCTTCCGCTGGCGATTCCCGTCGCTCCGGTACTTCTGGTAGAGGTCCTCGTCATAGGTCGGGCCCGGATTGCCGAACTCGTCGAGCATGGCACTCGCCTTCGAGAAGTTCTTGTTGGCCTGGCTGTTCTCGTACAGCCCGAAGCCGCCGAGCCCCACCGCGAGCGCGCCCGTGCCCAGCGCGGTCCACTTCTTGGCGGTGCCCGGCGCGCGCTTCGGTCCCTGATCCACCACCTTGGCCGAGGGCGGCTTGAGCGCGGTGACCGCCTTCACGTCGAGGTTCGCCTTCTTGGGATCCGGGACGGTGAGGACGAGTCCCGAGGGCTCGCCCTTGAGCAGGAAGGTCGCCATCGCCTGGAGGCCACCCTCGGGCGGCCGCCAGCCCGCGAGGCGGAGCCGCCCCTCGCGGAGCAGGCTGCCCTTGCGCACGTCGTAGAGGCTCCCCACCAGGTATCGGACGTCGCCGTCGGTGACCACCGAGGTCGCCAGCACGCGGTCGAGCTTCAGCGAGGCGCCCGCGGTGACGATGCCCGAGGCGCGCTGCGAGGCGAGGAGCGCGAGACCGGGGCCGGCGTCGGGGCGATACATGTCGGCCACGCCGAAGTCGAGCGCCAGGGTCGAGTCCCCCTGCGCGAGGTCGATCGCGACGGGCGGGAGCCGCACCCCGGTCGCGACGGCGGCGATCCGGTACGAGCCCGCGGCGAGCGTGATCGAGATCGGCGTCGAGCCGACCTCGCGACCCTCGACGAAGATCCGGGCCGTCCGCGTCGAGGTCACGGTGAGCTTCCGCTGGGGTCCGGCCTTGAGCGCCTCCCGGACGTCGTCCACCTGCTTGGCGAAGCTGGGCGGGTACTGCTCGGGATCGACCTTCACGCCGGGGTCGGAGCGGACCGCACGCTCCAGGAGCTCGCGGCTCTCGCCCTTGTGGCCGAGCGATCCCTCGGTGCGCGCCAGCCGGAGGACGGCGCGCTTCCACTGGGAGAAGGCCTCGGGCGAGGGCGGCAGCCGCTCCAGGTCCTCGATCACCGCGCGGAGCGTCCTCGCCGATCCCTCGTAGTCCCCCGACTGCGAGGCCGCGACCGCCCCGCTGTAGGCGCGATCGAGCTCCGTGAGCGTGGCGGTCGAGGGCGAGCCGGCCATCAGCATCCGCAGGTCGTCGGGGGAGACGACGCCGCGGGTCTGCTGCGCGAGCTCCGAACGCAGCGCGCGGGTGAGGTCCACGAGCTCGAGGCCGGGGCCGGGCGGATCGGCGACCGGCATCACGGCCGTGGACTCCGCGATGGGATCGGCGGCGGCGGCGAGGCATGGAACGATGACTGCGATGGCGGCGAACGCACGCATTGGGGCTCCCCTCCTGGACGACAGTTGCCGCCATGTTCGCAGAAAAGGACCGAAGGGGGATCATCGACTTGGATGCTTGCTATACTCCCGGCTCCGGGGCCGGGGATCTCGCCGAATGAACTTCGTGTGCACGACCTGCAAGCGGGAGGTGGAAACCCCTGGCCACTTCTGCCCTTTCTGTGGCTCACCTGCACCCACACCGACCCCGCGGGCGGAGGACCCGCTGGTCGGGCGGAAGGTCGGCGGCAAGTACTTCGTGCACCAGCGGCTGGGCAAGGGGGGGATGGGCCTCGTCTACAAGGCCACCGACGTGATCCTCGACCGGCCGGTCGCGCTCAAGATGCTGGACCGGGCGCTGCTCTCCGACGCGGGCATGGTGCAGCGGTTCCACCGCGAGGCGCGCGCCTCCTCCCGGCTCAACCACTCCAACTGCATCACCATCCTCGACTTCGGCCAGCTCGAGGACGGCCAGCTCTTCATCGCGATGGAGTTCCTCCCCGGGCGACCGCTCACGAAGCTCGTCACCGAGGAGTTCCCGATCTCCCACGCGCGCGTGGTCCGCGTCGGGGCCCAGATCCTGGCGGCGCTGGCCGAGGCCCACGCCGCAGGCGTCATCCACCGGGACCTGAAGCTCTCGAACGTCATGGTCGAGGCGCGGCGCGACGAGCCCGATTTCGTGAAGGTCCTCGACTTCGGGATCGCGAAGCTGGTGGCGGGCGATCAGCGAACCGATCTGACCACCGCCGGGATGATCTGTGGCACGCCGGGCTACATGAGCCCGGAGCAGGCGCGGGGCGAGGAGCTCGACGCGAGGAGCGATCTGTACTCGGTGGGCATCATCCTCTACGAGCTGCTCACCGGCCGCCTTCCGTTCGAGTCCGACACGCCGATGGCGCTCGCCGTGAAGCACATGACGGAGAAAGCGGTCGCGCCCGCGCTCCGCCGGCCCGACCTCGCCATCCCGCCCGACCTGGACGCGCTCGTGATGCGGGCGCTCGCCAAGGATCGCGACGAGCGGTTCTCGAGCGCCGAGGACATGCGGACCGCGCTTCTCGAGGCAGACGTGGCGCAGGCCGCTCCGGCGCGAGCGACGCAGCGAGCCGCCGGGGCGGCGACGGTGGTCATCCCCGCCACGCCGCGGCCGTCGGAGCGGTCTCGCTCGCCGGGGGGGGAGCCGGCGACTCCCGAGG
>JAEZXM010000189.1 GCA_023419875.1 Pseudomonadota bacterium
GCCGCGGACCACGTCCCAGAGGATGACCGCGAGCATGGCCACCGTCAGGAACGCGGCCAGCCCGGTCAGCCCGGCGAGCCCGACGCCCACGGCCTTGCGGGTCCCGACGCTCACGCGCTCGCCCCCGACATCCGGCGCACGAGCCGCCGGACGAAGAACGCCGCGGCCGAGTTGAGGACGAAGGTGAAGAGGAACAGCTCGACCCCGATGAAGAAGAGCACCGAGTAGTGCGCCCCGCCGAAGACCACCTCGCCCATCTCCGCGGCGATGGTGGCGGGCAACGTCCGCACCGACTCGCCCAGCGACCAGGAGGTGATGGCGGCGTTCCCGGAGGCCATGAGCACGATCATCGTCTCGCCGATCGACCGCCCGAACCCGAGCACCACCGCCGCGAGCACGCCGGGGGTGGCGGCGGGGAGCACGATCCGGAAGGCCGTCTCCCAGCGGGTCGCGCCGAGGGCCAGCGAGGCCTCGCGGTAGGACCGGGGGACCGACGAGAGCGCGTCCTCGCTCACCGTGAACACGACCGGGATCACGGTGAGCGCGAGGCCCAGGCCCGCCACGACCGCGTTCAGCCGGAACGAGAAGCCGAAGGCGTCCTGGAGGAAAGTGGCGAGCACCATCAGGGCGAAGAACCCCAGGACCACGGAGGGGATGCCGGCGAGGAGCTCGATGGTGGGCTTCAGGAGCTCGCGCACGCGGCGCGGCGCGAACTCCGAGGTGTAGAGCGCGGCCGCCACCCCCACCGGCACCGCGACGAGCATGGCGACGAAGGTGACCTTCAACGTCCCGACGAACAGCGGGATCATCGAGTACTTGGGGACGTTCCCGACCGGTTGCCAGGTGAAGGTCGCCGGCCGGCCGGGGCGCCAGGTCTGCGGCAGGAACATCCGCCCGAGGTCCACCTCGTCCCGCACCTCGCCGGAGGTGAAGACAGGGAGGGCCTCACGCGCCACGAACACCAGGATCAGGACCAGGGCGGCGATCCCGGCGGCCGCCGCGATGGAGATGCCGGCGGCGATCGCTCCCTCGCGGAGCTGCCGGCGCCGGATGGAGACGGAAGGCCCGGGGGCCTTCCCCTCCTCGGCTCCGGCCGCGACGCGCACGAGGCGGACTTGACCACGCGCCTGCCTCGCGCGCATGGCGGAAGCGTGACGAACGCGTTACGGCGTCACTTGACCGGGAAGTAGCCCACCTTGGTGACGATCGCCTGCCCCGCCGGGGACAGGCAGAAGGCGATGAACGCGGCCGCCTCGCCCGCGGGCTTCCCCCGCGTGTACATGAACAGGGGGCGCGCGAGCGGGTACTTCCCGGAGGCGACGTTCTCGGCGCTGGGTAGGTACCCCTGGCCGTCCTTGCCCACGATCCTGAGCTCCTTCACGCCCTTCGCATAGGCGGCACCGCCGTAGCCGATGCCGAACTTCTCCTTCCCCACCGCGTTCACCACCGCCGCCGTGCCGGGAAGGGTCTGCGCCTGGGCCGCGAAGTCGTCTCCCTGGAGCACGTTGTCCTTGAAGAAGACGTAGGTGCCGGACGAGTTCTCGCGCGAGTAGAGAACGATCTTCTTGTCGGGGCCGCCGACGTCCTTCCAGCTGGTGACGTCGCCCAGGTAGATGGACCGGAGCTGCTCGATCGTGAGCTGCTGGATCGGGCTCGACTCGTGGACGTAGACGGCGAGGCCGTCCTGCGCGACCGCGGTCTCGGAGGGCAGGACGCTGTAGCGGTCGCGCACCTTGGCCTGCTCGTCTTTCTTGATCGGACGGGATGCGTTGGCGATGTCGGTGGTGCCGTTGACGAGCGCGGCGATGCCGACGCCGGAGCCGCCGCCGGTGACCTGGACCTTCTTGCCGGGGTTGGCCTTCATGTACTCCTCGGCCCAGCGCTGGGCGAGGATGACCATCGTGTCCGAGCCCTTCACCGTCACGGCCGCGCCTGCGGCCAGCGGCGACGCGCCGAGGGCGAGAGCCAGCGTTGCGAGAACGATCCGCTTCATGAGCGTGTTTCCTTTCCTGCCGCGATTCCTGCCTACTCTAGGGGCCGCCGGTGGCGCCGGGGTGGCGCGCACGTGAAGAGTTGGCCACGGTGTCACGTGTGGTGAAGCCCCGCCTCACGCCGCCGGCAGCCGCACCCAGAACCGGCTGCCTCCGTCGCCGCTCTCCACGCCGATCTCCCCGCCCATGCCCTGCACGAGGTGCTTGGCGATGGCGAGGCCGAGCCCGGTCCCGCCCTGCTCGCGCGAGCGGCCGGCGTCCACCCGGTAGAACCGCTCGAAGATCCGCGGCAGGTGGTGGCGCTCGATGCCCGGCCCGGTGTCCTGCACGACGATCACCCACTCGAGGTCGTCGCGATCGGCGCGCACGGTCACGCCGCCCGCGACCGTGTACTTCACCGCGTTGTCCACCAGGTTCACGAGCACCTGCTCGAGCGCGCGGGGGTCGGCGCGGACGGCCGCGCCCTCCGGAAGCTCGAGGGAGAGATCGAGTCCCTTCTCGCGCGCCGGGCGGGCGAGCAGCTCGAGGACCTGCTCCGCGAGGGCGCGGAGGCCCACCGGCGCGGGCTCGAAGCGCCACTGGCGCGACTCGATCCGGGAGAGGTCGAGCAGGTCCTGGGTGAGCTGCGCCAGCCGCTCGGCGTGGCGCGCGATGATGTCCAGGAAGGTACGGGCGGAGGCGGGGTCCTGGAGCGCGCCGGCCTGGAGCGTCTCCGACGCCGCCCGGATGGCGGAGATGGGCGTGCGCAGCTCGTGGCTGGCGTTGGCGACGAAGTCCCGCCGGGTGGCCTCGGCGCGCTTCGCGTCGGTGACGTCCCGCAGGAGCACCAACACCTCGCGGCGCAGCAGCGGCGAGAGGACGGCGAGGTGGATCCGCTTCTGGAGCGTGAGCTCCAGGCGGCGCGGCGTGCCTTCGAGCGCCCGGCGCACCGCATCGGCGAGCTCGGCGCTCCGGGTCACCTCGAGCGGCGTCTGCCCCACCGCGCGCGCGTTCGCGGCCAGGGTGTCGAAGGCGGCGTTGGCCACGCGGATCCGTCCGTCGGCGGCGACGAGCGCGGCGGCGTCGGGCAGGGCGGAGAGGAGCTCCTGCTCCGCGGGATCGCGGGCGGCGGCGAAGCGACGGACCTCGCGCTCCGCGAGCAGCTCCTGGAGCTCCCGCACCTCGCGGCCCAGGTCGGCCCGGGGGCCGCCGTCGAGCTCAGCCCGGAGGGCCCGGATCGCGACCGCGAGCGGGGTCCGGAGCATGGCCTAGCCTCGCTCGCGCGGATCCGCGAGCCGGTAGCCGATCCCGCGCACGGTCTCGAGGAGGTCGCGGCCGGAGCCGAGCTTCTCGCGCAGCCGCTTCACGTGGGTGTCCACGGTCCGGGTCTCCACCTCGGCCGACATCTCCCAGACGTCCTCGAGGAGCTGCTCGCGCGACTGCACGCGGCCGAGGCGCGACATCATCGTGGTGAGGAGCTTGAACTCGATCGGCGTGAGCTGCACCTCGGCGCCGTCCACGTAGGCGCGGTGGGCGTCGAGATCCACGCGGATGGGGCCGACGTCGGGCGGCGGCCGTTCGGGGGTTCGAGCGGGGGAGCGGCGGAGGACGGCCTTGAGCCGGAGCACGAGCTCGCGCACGCTGAACGGTTTCGTCACGTAGTCGTCGGCGCCGAGCTCGAAACCGACCACCCGGTCCACCTCCTCTCCCTTGGCCGTGAGCATCACCACGGGTACGTGCCGGGTTCGTGGGTCGCCCTTGATCTGGCGGCAGATCTCGGTCCCGGTCACGTCCGGCAGCATCACGTCGAGGAGGACCAGGTCCGGCACCCGCCGGCGGAGGTGGGAGAGCGCCTGTTCCCCGGTGGTCGCGAGCAGGGTCTCGAACCCGGCGGCCCGCAGGTTGAAGTCGAGCAGCGAGAGCAGGTCCCGCTCGTCGTCCACCAGGAGCACGGAGGTCACGCCGCTTCTCTACACCGGGGCCTGTGACGGCTCCATGACGGAGGTGGGACGGGCTCGTGAAGCCGTCACCGGGGGCTGCTGCGTACCGGGAAGGTGTCCCGCCGGCAGGGGGTAGAGGGGGCGACCCCATGTCGTGGGCTCCTCCACCCCCGCGCGATAGGATGCCTGCGTCGGTGACCGACCCACGCACCCAACCGGCACCACCCGCCCGAGACCCGGCCGTGACCGGTGAGGTGCAGCCCGCGCAGGAGGGCCCAAAGGGAGCGGCGCTGAGCCCCACCGAGTGGATGGTGAGCTCGGTCGGCATGGTCCTGTGCGTGGGCGCCGCGGACTACATCACGCGGACGGACCTGCTGCTCATCCTCTTCTACCTGGCGCCGATCGGGTTCGCGACGTGGTTCGCGTGCCTGCGGGGAGGGCTCTCGCTGGCCGTGCTGTCCGCGTTCGTGTCCGCCGGGGCAGACCTGCTCTACCGGACGCAGTTTGAACAGGCCGGCCTCGACTTCGTGGTGGTGTGGAACGGCTTCATGATCCTCGGGACGGCGCTCGCGCTCGTCGTCACCCTGTCCGCGCTCAAGAGCCGCCTCGTCGCCCAGCAGCTCCTGGCGCGGACGGACGCGCTCACCGGCATCGCCAACCGCCGCGCCTTCTTCGAGGCGGGCACGCTCGAGCTCGAGCGCGTGCGGCGGCACGGCCGCGCCCTCACCGTCGCCTACGCGGACATCGACGACTTCAAGCTCGTGAACGACCGGCTCGGTCACGCGCAGGGCGACGCGCTGCTCGTGTCCGTGGCCCAGACCCTGCGCGGCGCCACCCGCCCGTTCGACATGGTGGCGCGGCTCGGCGGCGACGAGTTCGGGATCCTCCTCCCCGAGACCGACGCCCCCACCGCCGAGGCGATCCTGACGCGGCTCCGGGGCCAGGTGGTGGCCACGGCGGAGGAGGGCGGCTGGGCCATCGGCCTCTCCGTCGGCGCGGCGGTGTTCCTCGCGGCGCCCCGCGCCGTGGACGAGCTGACCGCGCGCGCCGACG
>JAEZXM010000281.1 GCA_023419875.1 Pseudomonadota bacterium
GGCGAGAATGCCGCACGATGAGCACGCCGCCCACCTCGTCTCGTGGCTGGCAAGCACCGCCCGGCTTCTCGGAGAGGATCGAGTTTTCCAGGACGAAGACCCTGATGCAGGGGCACGACTGCTGCGATCACACCTACCGGTACCGATGATTCCTCGACTGCTCGTCGCGATGCTCGCCCTCGCGGCCAACACTCCGGCCTCCGGCGCGACGTTCTCCTGGCGCCTCGTCGCGAAGCGAACGTTCGAGCACCAGGCGACGTACGCCGGGTTCAGCGACCCACGGTCAGGCATCACCGTCGGCCCGCACGGGATGGTCTTCCACACGACGGACGGGGGAGCGACCTGGAAGGAAGCGGCCAACCACACGGGCGGCCGGAACGCGCTGGAGCTGCACCCCGAGGGCTTCGCGTGGCACGCGGGGCACGCGGAGGTCCGGCGGTCGTTCAACGGAGGGCGTACCTGGTACCTGGCCGCCGATTTCGCACGAGATCTGGAGAACGCACTCCACCTCTCCTTCGCTGACGAGGCTCGCGGCTTCATCGCCACCCGCGGGCAGCTCGCGATCACTTACGACGGAGGGCTCTCGTGGGCCGACGTGCGCCTGCCGGCCGAGGCAGGGGAGATCGCGGCGGTATCGATGACGCTCGCGCCCATCCGGCCGGGGTCGACCTCCCTCGAGACGAGCTTCACACGAAGGGAGATCGTCGGCCGCCTCCTCGACGTCCACGGCCGCCTCTGGGTGACGAAGGACGGCGGCACGAGCTGGAGCGAGATGGAGAGTCCGGTCGCCGGGGAGGCGCTGTACGTCGCGGGGCGCGCACCGACCGCCGCGCTGCGTTTCGCTTCCACTGGGGAGGGCGTCCTCACCGCGTTCGTTTCGCAGGGCGAGGGCTGGCAGTGCCGTGCGTACCGCTGGGCCGCCGGGGCGAATCGTTGGCAGGAGGAGGCGCTGCCGATAGCCGAGCGCGGCACCCTGTTCCTCTCCGCCGACGCGAGCCTCCTCACGTGGAAGTCGCTCGACCGCAACGAGCTCCGGCTGTACGCACCGCGTGCTCCGCGGTGAGGACGCCTGTTGAGCGCGGCGTGCCGCTCCCTACGATCTTTTCGTCGAAGGGCCGCCCGCCCCGGAGGGCGAGCGGCCCGGAACCTGGACGCCTGACCGGGAACGCCCGGCTGGCCTAGCTCTCCAGGAACGCCACTCCCGGCAGCACCTTGCCCTCGAGGAACTCGAGGCTCGCTCCGCCGCCGGTGGAGCAGTGGCTCACCTTGTCGGCCACCTTGAACTTCTTGGCCGCGGTGGCGGTGTCGCCGCCGCCGACGACCGTGGTGACGCCCGCGGCGGTGGCCTTGGCGATCTCGTCCGCCATCGCCTTGGTGCCGCCGGCGAACGCGTCGAACTCGAACACTCCGGGCGGGCCGTTCCAGACGATCGTCTTCGCCCGGCGGATCACCTGGGCGTAGAGCTCGCGGGACTTCGGGCCGGCGTCGAGGCCCATCCAGCCGGCGGGGATGCCCTCCTTGTCCGTGCGGAGCTGCGTCTTCGCGTCAGCGGCGAACTTGTCGCCGCAGACGAAGTCCACCGGAAAGGTGATGGTCACGCCCTTCGCCTTCGCCTTCTCGACGAGCTCCTTCGCGATCTTGGCGCCCTCGGGATCGAAGAGGCTGTCGCCGATCTCCATCCCCTCGAGCACCTTCTTGAAGGTGAAGGCCATGCCGCCGCCGATGATGAGCTCGTTGGCCTTCTCGAGCAGGTTGTTGATGAGCGGGATCTTGTCCGCGATCTTCGCGCCCCCGAGGATGGCGAGGAGCGGGCGCTTCGGGTTCTCGACCACGGCGTTGAAGGCGTTGAGCTCGGCCTCCATGAGGAAGCCGGCCGCCTTCTCGGGGAGGGCGACCCCGACCATCGAGCTGTGGGCGCGATGGGCGGTGCCGAACGCGTCGTTCACATAAAGGTCGCCGAGCTTCGTGAGGCTCGCGCAGAAGGCCTTCACGGCGTCCTTGTCGGCCGCCTTCTTCGAGCCGTCCTCGAGCTTCACCTTCGTCTCCTCCTCGATGTGGAAGCGGAGGTTCTCGAGGAGGACGACCTCGCCCGCCTTCAGGGTGCCGGGCGCGCAGGCCTTCTCGACCTCGGGGCCCACGCAGTCGCCCTGGAACTTCACCGGCTTCCCGAGGAGCTTCGCGAGCTCGTCGGCGACGGGCTTGAGGGAGAACTTGGCGATCTTCTGCCCGTCCGGCCGGCCCAGGTGCGACATGAGCACGACCGAGGCGCCCTTCTCGAGCGCGTACTTGATGGTCGGCAGCGCCGCCTGGATGCGCTGGTTGTTGGTGATGGCGCCGGTCACCTTGTCCTGCGGGACGTTGAAGTCCACCCGCATGAGGACGCGCTTTCCGGCGAGCTGCAGGTCGCGGATCGTCTTGAACTTGGCCATGGTGGTGGGGTGCAACGACTGCGGGTGAACAACCAGGAAACAGAACCGCCCGCCCTCGACAGGCTCAGGGCGAGCGGAGATTCACTGTCCCGCTCGTGGTGAGCCTGTCGAACCACGAGCGGGATGTCGGAGCTGTCGGAGCGTTACAGCTTCGCAGCCATCTTCTTGGTCAGATCGACGACGCGGTTCGAGTAGCCCCACTCGTTGTCGTACCAGCTGACCAGCTTGAAGAAGTTCTTGTTGAGCTCGACCGAGGCGCCGGCGTCGAAGACCGACGACAGCTTCTCGTGGATGAAGTCGGAGGAGACGACCTCTTCCTCGGTGTAGCCGAGGATGCCCTTCATGTACGTCTCGCTGGCCTTCTTCATCGCCTTCTTGATCTCGTCGAGCGAGGTCTCCTTGACCGTCTTGAAGGTCAGGTCGACGACCGAGACCGTCGGCACCGGGACGCGGAACGCCATGCCGGTGAGCTTGCCCTTCACCTCGGGGAGCACGAGGGCCACGGCCTTCGCTGCACCGGTCGTGGACGGGATGATGTTCTGCGCCGCCGTGCGGCCGCCCTTCCAGTCCTTCTTCGAGGGGCCGTCCACCGTCTTCTGCGTCGCGGTGTAGGCATGGACCGTGGTCATGAGGCCCTCGGCGAGACCGAAGCCCTCCTTGAGGATCACGTGGACCACGGGGGCGAGGCAGTTGGTGGTGCAGGAGGCGTTGGAGACGATGTTGTGCTTCGCCGGATCGTACTTGTCGTCGTTCACTCCGAGGACGACGGTGAGGTCCTCGCCCTTGGCCGGGGCGGTGATGAGGACCTTCTTCGCGCCGGCGGCGATGTGGCCCTTGGCCTTCTCCGCGTCGGTGAAGAGGCCCGTCGCCTCGATCACGAGCTGGACGCCCAGCTTGGCCCACGGCAGCTCGGCCGGGGTCTTGGCGCTGACGACCTGGATCTTCTTGCCGTTCACGACGAGGACGTCGTCATCGGTCTTGTCGGGCGAGGACTTCTCGGAGTCGACCGTGCCGTTGAAGCGGCCCTGGACGGAGTCGAACTTGAGGAGGTAGGCCAGGTTGTCGGCCGGAACGATGTCGCCCACGGCGACGACGTCCAGCTCACCCAGCAGGCCTTGCTCGACGAGGGCGCGGAAGACGAGGCGGCCGATGCGGCCGAAACCGTTGATCGCGACTTTCACTGCCATGGGCGTTTCCCCTGATCCGGTGGTGGTGGGCTACGACTTCGGTAGCTCGTGGCGGCAGCCGGAGGGCCGAGCGTTCCGCGACGGACCGGCTGCGGGACTTGAAGTGCTCGTAACCCATTCTTCGCACGGTTGTCGAGGCGCGAGTATTCGCACTCCGAGCCCTCGCGGGCTCCCTCTGCGCGCATTCGCGCAGGGCACTTTGCGCCGCCCGGCCGCCCGCCGGCGCTTCACGCCGACGCCCGCACCACCAGCTCCGGCCTCAGGATGACGCGCCTCGGCCGCGCGAGGATCTCGGCCGTCTCCTCCGTCGCGAGCCGGAAGGCCTGGGCCGCGATCTCCTCGGCCGGCTGGCGGATCGTGGTGAGCGGCGGCTCCGCCGCGGCGGCGATCCCGAGATCGTCGAACCCGACGACGGCCACGTCGTCCGGCACCCGCACGCCGCGCTCGCGTGCCACCGCGAGCATGCCGGTCGCGCAGACGTCGCCTGCGGCCGCGAACACCCCGTCCATCTTTCGCCGTCCGGCGAGGAGCCGCCTCATCGCGGTCACGCCGTCCTTGCGGGAGTAGTCGATCGAGTAGATCACCTCGACGGGAGAGATCCCCTCCTCGGAGAGGGCCTTCTCGAACCCCTCGAGCCGCAGCGCAGCGTTCATGTCGCCGTCCGCGTTGAGCTTGCCGACCACGATGGCGATGTGCCTGCGCCCCTGGCCGGCGAGGTGGGCGCCGGCGAGCCAACCGCCGAGAACGTTGTCCGAGGCGACGGTCGTCGCCCCCTCCGCCTCCTCGTCCACGAGGATGACCGGTACGCCGGCGTCGCGATACGCGGCGAGCGCGCGCGGGTCGGGGCGCACGCCGATCCCGATGAAGGCGATCGGCCTGGGCTCGCCCTCGAGCAGCTTCAGGAGCCGGCCGCGCGTGGCCTCGGTCGCGGCCGTGCTCTGCGTGGCGCACTCGACGATGCGCTGATCCGGTCGCAGCTGGCGCGCGATGAGCCGGTACATGTGGCCGGGGAACGTGTCGCCGAAGTTCACCGCCGCCACCGCGATGCGCGCCGCCATCTTCCTCCTCATCCTCGTCGGATAGTCCGGAGCGCGGGATGTTACAGGAAAGCAGCGCCGGGATCGGCGCGCGACCCGGCGAGCGCCGGTACGGCCGGGTGACACGGCTCTTCGGGGGCGGGCTCGATCGCCCGGCTCGATCGCCCGGCTCGATCGCCCGGTTCGATCGCCCGGTTCGATCGCCCGGCTCGATCGCCCGGCTCGGCAACCCGGGCGGATCCGCCACCCGGGTCGCCGGCCGGACGCGGCGTGCGGTACGCAGGACACGGGAGCCTGCGACCGCCCTCCGCTTTCACTCCCGCGGAACGAGGCGACGCTTGGATGGCCGCGGACCTTAGCAGAACGGAGCGTGCGCGCGTCAACGGAGATGAGCTGCTCGCGGCCTCCCTGAAGGGGTCGGCTCACGGTCCGTTGAATTTCGATCCTCGCCTCGCGGTGAACGTTTTCCCAAACGTTTTGCGGCGGGGTGAGGCGGCCCGCCTCACCCCGGTCCGGACCGGATCCCGGGCCAGCCCTCCACGGGATCGGTCGAGCGAACCAGGTGCACTCCGGCCGCCGCGAAGCGCCGGAGCGCTTCTTCGGCTTGCGCCGTGAAGTCGGCGAGGAAGCCTCCCTTCCCATCGGGCACCGTCACCGCCGACATGCAGTCGCCGAGGACGTAGAGCTTGCGCGCGAGCCCCGGGTCCCGCGCCTGGATGGCCGCGAGCAGGTCCTCGATCGAGCTCTTCACGCAGTGGCTCGACGCCTGTCCGGCGACGATCACCGCATCCGCGGCGAGCAAGGTGTCGATGAACCGCTCGTTCCGCTCGGCGAGCGGCCGGCCGTCGTGCCGGACGAGCACCTCCGGCCGGAGCACCGAGTAGTTCTCGGTGAGCGGGTTTCCGCCCTTCAGCTCCACCGCCGACTGCGCGCTCCGCGCGAACGCATGGAAGAGGCGGGCCTCGTGGACCACCCCGGCGAGTGCGTGGCCCTCGCTCCCCAGGATGCAGTGCGGCGGCCAGAGATAGAGCCGGTACTTGCCCGCCTTCTCCAGCTCGGCGCAGTAGAAGCGAACCTGCCGAACGAGCCAGTCGTGGTCGCCGTTCGCGAGCCAGCTCGCCACCGCCGGGCTGGGGCTCGCCTCCCCACGATCGATGTCCTCGACCGTGACCTCCCGGTGCGGGGCGAGCGGCTCTCCGTCCCTTCCCACCCAGAACGAGGGGAAGAAGATCTGGAACGCGAAGTGCGTGTCCATGGTGGCCGTCACCTGGGTGAGCACGTCGAGGTTCCGGTAGACGAACTCTGCGACCCGCCGGTTGTCGTCGAGCGCGCCCCGTCCGCTCCGGCCGGCGACGTAGAGCGCGCCGTTCGGGAAGCAGAAGTCCTTCTGCTCGTCCACGAGGAGGAGGTGGAGCCGCCGCCGGTCCGACGCGGCGGGCCGGATACGGTGCGCCCGGCGCCACGCCGATGCCTCGCCGAAGAGGCGGAGCTGGTCGGGAGCGTACTCCGGCCGCTCCGCGTTCCGCGGATCGTAGAACGGTGGCAGCGGCAGCTCGCGGGCCCTCATCGCGACACCGCCCCTCGCGCCTCGAGGACGAGCCGCGTCCGGAGTTCGTGCAACGTGGGCTCGAGGCCGACGGGGTACTGGTGCGGGTGGAGGAACCGCTTCAGGCTCGCGGGCAGGCGGGCCACCTCGGCCAGCGCCCGCTCCCGGATCGCGGCGAGCGGCGGCGGGTCGTAGACGGTCGTGCCGGCGCGCACCACGGGGACGAGCAGGTCGGTGTACGTCGCGTCGTCCGGGATCCGCTTGCGGCGCGTGAAGTCGAGCGGGTCCACGACGGCGCGCGGCCCGTCGGGCCAGCCGCGGCTCTCGTCGAAGATCCCGTCCGCCACCAGCCCGCGCTGGTCCTCGAAGCGGCGCACCTGGAGCACGCCCGGCGTGGAGATCTTCGCCGCCTGCTCGGACAGCTTCACCCGCGGCAGCCACGGCCCGCCCGGCCTACGCACCGCTCCGAGCTTGTACACGCCTCCGAGCGCGGGCTGGTCGTGGCCGGTGACGAGGCGCGTCCCCACGCCCCACACGCCGATCGTCGCCCCCTGGCGCTTCAGGCTCTCGATCGTGTGCTCGTCGAGGTCGTTCGAGGCGAGGATCCTCGCGTCGGGGAAGCCGGCGGCGTCGAGGAGCTTGCGGGCCTCGACGCTGAGCCAGGCGAGGTCGCCGGAGTCGAGCCGGATGCCGAGCAGGCGGTGGCCGTGGTCGCGCAGCCGCCGGCCGACCTCGATCGCGTTCTTCACGCCTGCGAGCGTGTCGTAGGTGTCCACGAGGAAGACGCAGTTGCCGGGCAGGGCCCGGGCGTACGCCTCGAACGACTCGCGCTCCGTATCGAACAGCATCACCCAGCTGTGGGCGTGCGTGCCGGCCACCGGGATCCCGAGGAGCCGGCCGGCGAGCACGTTGGAGGTGGCGGCGCAGCCGCCGGCGTACGCAGCGCGGCTCGCGGTGAGCGCGCCGTCGATCCCCTGCGCCCGCCGGAGGCCGAACTCGATCACCGGGTCGCCGTGCGCCGCGTGCACGATGCGCGCCGCCTTCGTCGCGACCAGCGTCTGGAAGTTGACGATGTTGAGGAGCGGCGTCTCCACCAGCATCGCCGGGATGATCGGGCCCCGCACCCGGAGCAGCGGCTCGTTCGGGAAGACGACCGTCCCCTCGGGCACCGCGTCCACGTCGAGCCCGAGCGGCATCTCCCGGAGCGCGGCGAGGAAGTCGGCCGGGAAGAGGCGCCCGCCCTCGGGGGCTTCGAGCCCGGCCAGGTACGCGAGATCGTCGCCGTCGAGGCGGAGGCGCGCCAGGTAGTCGAGCGCGTACTCGAGGCCGCAGGCGATCGAGTACCCGCCGCCGAACGGGTTGCTCCGGAAGACGAGGTGGAAGGCCGCCTCCCGGTCTGCGATGCCGGAGCGCCATGCGGCGCAGGCCATGGTGAGCTGGTAGAGGTCGGTGAGCAGCGCCAGGGAAGGCCGGTACAGCTCCGAGGGCTTGCGCATCGCGTGCCTCCCAGACGGCGTGACGGCCGGGCGGCGGGCGAGCGAGGCGCCATCCCCACGTGCTATAGGATGCGCGGCTCCCCCGGGAGGTTCCCCCTCTCCCCCAGGCTTTCACCCGGCACTGGCAAGGACTTCGTCATGTTCCGACCCGAGATCAAGGTCCTCGACTGCTCCATCCGAGACGGCGGCCTCATCAACAAGTGGAGGTTCAGCGATGCGCTCGTGAAGGCCACCTACGACGCGCTCTGCGCCGCCGGCGTGGACTACATGGAGGTCGGCTACAAGGCCTCGAAGGACCAGTTCGATCCGAAGGAGTACGGCAAGTGGAGGTTCTGCGACGAGAAGGACGTCCGCGCCCTCCTCGGCCGGCCCGTGCCGGGCAAGACCAAGCTCGCCTGCATGGTGGACATCGGCCGCGTGGAGGAGAAGGACATCCTTCCTGCGAGCGACTCGGTCTTCAGCCTGATCCGCGTCGCCTGCTACACGAAGGACATCGACAAGGCCATCGCGCTCGCCGAGCTCGTCATGGACAAGGGCTACGAGGCGAGCGTCAACATGATGGCGGTCTCGACCGTCCTCGAGAAGGACATCGACGAGGCGCTGGAGCAGCTCGCGCGCACGAAGATCCCCTACGTCTACGTGGTGGACTCGTTCGGCTCGATGTACAGCGAGGACGTCACCTTCCTCATGAAGAAGTACCTGGCCGCCCTGCCGGGGAAGACCATCGGGATCCACACCCACAACAACCGGCAGCTCGCATTCGGCAACACCATCCAGGCGATCATCGACGGGAGCAACATCCTCGACGCGTCGGTCTACGGCATCGGCCGAGGCCCCGGGAACTGCACGCTGGAGCTCCTGCTCACCTTCCTCAAGAACCCGAAGTTCGACGTGCGCCCCGTCCTCCAGCTCATCGAGGACCATTACCTGCCGCTCAGCCGCGAGATCGAGTGGGGCTACATCCTGCCGTACATGATCACCGGCGTCCTGAACGAGCACCCGCGCGTCGCCATCGAGCTCCGCGACTCGCCGCAGCGCGACCACTACGCGAGGTTCTGGGACAAGCTCACGACGCCGGAGCCGGACGAGAAGAAGGCCTGACGCCCCGGAGGGCGGCGTCAGGACTCCCGCGCCTGGCGGATCGCCTCGAGGAGGCCGCCGACGGTGAGCTGCGGATCCTGCAGGAGCTCCGCGGCCCACGACGCGGCCTCACCCGGGCTGCGGAACACCCTGGGGGCCATCCCGTGCGCGTGCTTGTGGTGAAGCCGCGTCATGATCGCGCGGGCGGCGGCGGCGATGAACCCCTCCGCCTCGAGGAGCGTGCCCACGCCTTTGAGCGACGGCCCGCGGTTCTCCATCGCCCGGATCATCGCCGCGCGCGTGGCCTCGTCGGGGGGACCGGCGGGCTGGCGCGGGACCACGATCAGGAACGCAGCGCCGTCCGGCTGGTCCGCCGTCCACTCGCCGAAGAGCGCCTGCGAGCGGTCGATCCCGATCGCCTGCGGGTTGTTGCGCCAGATGAGCAACATGACCCTGCGCCACACGGCGATGATGTAGGCGTCGGTCCGCTCGAGGACCCGGATGCTCGTTTTCATGCTGAGAACCACGTCCCGGAGCCTGACAGACCCCGGGCGTAATCTCTAGTCCCATGGACCTCTTGTCGCTGACCGTTCTCGCGATCGGAATCGCCCTCGGGGCGCTGGGTGGCTGGCTGGCTCGCTCCGGGCTTGCGCGCCTCGCCGAGGAGCGCGCGGCCCGGATCGCAGATCTCGAGGCGCGGCTTTCGGTCCGCGAGTCCGAGGCCACCCAGGCGCGGGCGGCGGCCGGGATCGCGGAGCGGCGGGCGGCCGAGGCGGAGGCGCGCCGGGAGGCAGAGCGCGCCGCAGCCGAGGAGAAGCTGGCCCTCCTCGAGGACGCGCGCTCCCGGCTCACCGACGCGTTCAAGGCGCTCTCGGCCGAGGCGCTGCGGGAGTCGAGCGCCTCGTTCCTGGCGCTCGCGAAGACGAGCCTGGAGAAGTACCAGGAGGGCGCGCGCGGCGACCTCGAGCAGCGCGAGCGCTCCATCGCGGAGCTCCTCGCGCCCGTGAAGGACGGGCTGGGAAAGCTCGACGGGCAGCTCCGCGAGCTGGAGAAGGCGCGCGAGGGCGCGTACGGCGCGCTCACCGCCCAGCTCCGGGGGATGGCGGAGGCGCAGGGGGAGCTCCGCGCCGAGGCGGGAAACCTCGTGAAGGCGCTCCGGGCGCCGCAAGTCCGCGGGCGCTGGGGCGAGCTGCAGCTCCGGCGGGTGGTGGAGCTCGCGGGGATGATCGACCACTGCGACTTCCACGAGCAGCAGACGGTGGAGGGAGACTCGGGGCGGCTCCGGCCGGACCTCGTCGTGCACCTGCCCGGCGGCCGGAACGTGGTGGTGGACGCGAAGGCGCCGCTCTCGGCGTACCTGGAGGCGATGGAGGCGAAGGACGAGGCGACGCGCACGGCGAAGCTCGCCGATCATGCCCGCCAGCTCCGGGCCCACGTCACCGCGCTCTCGAAGAAGAGCTACTGGGAGCAGTTCCAGCCCACGCCCGAGTTCGCGTTCCTGTTCCTGCCGGGCGAGAACTTCTACGCCGCGGCGCTGGAGGCGGACCCCACCCTCCTCGAGGCCGCGGCCGAGCGGCGGATCTTCCTCGCCACGCCCACAACCCTCATCGCGCTCCTCAAGGCGGTCGCGTACGGGTGGCAGAAGCAGTCCGCGGCCGAGAACGCCGAGAAGGTCTCGGACCTCGGCCGCGAGCTCTACAAACGTGTCGCGGATCTGGGCGGGCACTTCGCCCGGGTGGGGAAGAACCTGGCCCAGACGGTGGACGCGTACAACCGCGCGGTCGGCTCGCTCGAGGCGCGCGTGCTGCCGCAGGCCCGGCGGTTCGAGGAGCTCTCGGCCGCCCCCGAGGGGCTGCCGCTCCCCGAGCTGGCGCCGGTCGAGCCGCTGCCCCGGCCGCTGGTGGCGCCGGAGCTGGCGGCGGCGGAGCGGTGACGAGAGACCGCTCGCCCTTCGACAAGCTCGGGGCGAGCGGAGTCCCAATAGCCCGCTCGTGCTGAGCCTGTCGAAGCACGAGCGGGGGCGGTACGCTGGTTCCATGCCTCACCCCGGCCGCCGCTTCACGATCACCGGCACCGTGCAGGGCGTCGGGTTTCGCCCGTTCGTGTGGCGCCTCGCTCGCGAGCTCGGCCTTGCCGGCTGGGTGCGCAACGACGCTTCGGGCGTGACGATAGAGGCGTTCGGCCCGGACCTGGCGCTCGAGGAGCTGGAGCGGCGGCTCGTCTCCGACGCGCCGGCGGCGGCGCGCGTGGTGGCGGTGCACGCCCAGCCGCTCGCGGACGCCCCGCTCCGGACGGGCTTCGAGATCGTGGAGAGCGGCGGCGCCCCGGAGCGGCGCAGCGCCATCCCACCCGATCTCGCCACCTGCCCCGACTGCCTGCGCGAGGTCCGGGACCCCGCCGATCGGCGCCACCGGTACCCATTCACCAACTGTACGTCCTGCGGCCCGCGCTACACGATCGCGCTCGGGATCCCGTACGACCGGCCCGCCACGACGATGGCCGGCTTCCGGCTGTGCCCGGCCTGCGCCCGCGAGTACGGCGACCCCGGCGACCGCCGCTTCCACGCGCAGCCCAACGCCTGCCCGGCCTGCGGCCCTCGGGTTGCGCTCCTCGTTCGCGACGGCGAGCCCATCCGAGCTGCCGATCCGATCGCCGAGGCGGCGGCGGCCCTCCGCGCCGGCGCCGTCGTCGCGGTGAAGGGCATCGGCGGATTCCACCTCGCGTGCGACGCCACCTCGCCCGCCGCCGTGCGGCTCCTCCGCGCCCGCAAGCACCGCGACGAGAAGCCCCTCGCGGTGATGGCCGGGGATCTCGACGCGGCGCGGTCGATCGCCGACATCTCACCCGCGGAGGAGGCGCTGCTCGTCTCGCCGGAGCGGCCCATCGTGCTCTGCCGGCGGCGCGGGGGCGCACCGCTCGTCCCGGAGGTCGCGCCCGGGACGCCGCTGGTCGGCCTCCTCCTCCCCTACGCGCCGCTCCACCACCTCCTCCTCGCCCAGGCCGGGCGTCCGCTGGTGATGACGAGCGGGAACCTGTCGGAGGAGCCGATCGCCTTCGAGGACGCGGACGCGCTCCGCCGCCTCGCCGGGATCGCCGACCTGTTCCTCGTCCACGATCGGCCGATCGCCGCGCGCTGCGACGACTCCGTGGCGCGCGTCGTCGCCGGCCGGCCGATGGTGACGCGGCGGGCGCGGGGCTTCGTGCCGCGGCCCATCCGGATCGTCCCCGGCTTCGCGCGGCCGGTGCTCGCCGCCGGTGCCCAGCTCAAGAACGCGTGCTGCCTCGTGCGCGGCGGGGAGGCGACCCTCGGCCCCCACGTCGGCGACCTCGACGGCCTCGAGACCTTCGAGGCGTTCGAGGGGGCGGTGGCGCGGCTCGAGGCCTTCCTCTCCTTCCGCCCGGAGGCGATCGCCTGCGACCTTCACCCGCAGTACCTCTCGACGAGATGGGCGCGGCAGCGGGCGGACGACCTCGGCGTGCCGCTCGTCGAGGTGCAGCACCACCACGCGCACGCCGCGTCGGTCATGGCCGAGCACGGCATCTCCGGCCCAGCGCTCGCGCTCGCCTGGGACGGCACCGGCCTCGGCACCGACGGCGCGGCATGGGGCGGGGAGCTGCTCCTGGTGGCGGCGGACCGGGCGCGGTTCGAGCGGCTCGCCACGTTCCGGCCGATCCCGCTCGCGGGCGGCGACGCCGCGATCCGCGAGCCGTGGCGGATCGCGCTCGCGGTCGTCCGGGACGCCTTCGGCGACCCCGCCGCGCTCGCGAAGCTCGCGGTCTTCGGCGCGATCCCCAAGCGCCTCCGCGCCGACGTCGCCCGTCTGCTCGAGACCAGCCTCAACTGCCCGCCGGCCCACGGCGCCGGGCGGGCCTTCGACGCGGCGGCCGTGCTGGCCCTCGGCCGGACGGAGGCGAGGTTCGAGGGCCAGCTCGCGATGGCGCTCGAGGGCGCGCTCGATCCCCTCGCCACCGGCATCTACCCGTTCGAGATCGTCGCACCGGAGAACGGCCCGGAGCTCCTCGATCTGCGCCCGCTCTGGCGGGCCCTCGTCCGCGACATCGAGGGCGGCGCGTCGGCCGGGTGCGTCTCCGCGCGCTTCCACCGCGCCCTGGTCGCGGCGGGGGCGGAGCTGGTGCGGCGGGCGATCCGACGCTCCGGACCGCTCCCCCTCGTCCTCACCGGCGGCTGCTTCCAGAACGCCGCACTCGCGGAGGGGCTGCGGGCGGCGCTCGCGGGCGCGGTCGAGGTATACCAGCACGAGACGGTGCCGCCGGGCGACGGCGGGATCGCCCTCGGGCAGGCGGTGGTCGCGGACGCGGTCCTGCGCGCCGGGTGAACGGAGCGGAGAGCCTCATGTGCCTGGGTGTGCCGGGGAAGGTGATCGGGATCGACGGCCTCCGGGCCACGGTGGACTTCTTCGGCGTCCGGAAGGAGCTCCGGCTCGACGTCGTGGACGAGCCGGTCCAGGTCGGCGACTACGTGCTCAACCACGTCGGCTACGCGATCCGGCGGATCCCGCCCGAGGAGGTCGCGGAGACGCTGGCCCTCTTCGAGCAGGTGCTCCTGGGGGCGAAGGAGGGCGACCTGATGGCCGCCGACGTGCGCGCCGAGGTCGCCGCGGGGAAGGAGAAGGCGTAGGCCCGTGGCCGGCACGAACCCCACCCGCGCGCTCGAGTTCCGCGACCCGGGGAAGGCCCGGGCGCTCGCGGACGCGCTCCGCCGCAACGTCGAGGCCGCCGGCCGGCCGCTCTCGATCATGCACGTGTGCGGGAGCCACGAGCAGGCCATCGCCCGGTTCGGCCTGCGCGCCGTCCTCCCGCCGGGCCTCCGGCTCATCATGGGTCCGGGCTGCCCGGTGTGCGTGACCGACGGGCCCGAGGTGGACGAGGCGGTCGCCCTCGCCAGGCAGGGCGCGCGCGTATGCACCTACGGTGACATGCTCCGGCTCCCGGGCACGGCGCGATCGCTCGCCGACGCCCAGGCGGACGGGGCGAAGGTCGAGATCGTCTACTCGGTGGACCAGGCGGTGGACCTCGCCGGGCGCCACCCCGGCGAGGACGTGGTCTTCCTCGCCTCCGGGTTCGAGA